>PWQI01000269.1 GCA_003556805.1 Trueperaceae bacterium
AGGGCGTCGAGCGGCCCGAGCGGGCCGTCGATCGTGAACGGGATGGCGCCGATGAGCGGTACGACGCCCCACACCGCCAGCACCGCGAGCAACGCCTCGCGCCGACTCGGTTCGCGCCCCGATCGGCCGACGCTGAGCAGTGCGCCACCCATCACGCCGGCAAGGGTAGCGGCGACGACGAAGCCGCGCCAGGGCTCATTGCGAGCGAGCGCCGCGACGGCGAAGAGAGCCAGCACGAGACTCAGGCCAAGACAGGTGACGGAGATGAGCAGCGGAGCGTAACGGCCTCGAGCCCGCGTGTTCACGACCGTTGGCGCCGAGAAGCGCGCGCCTCACGGCGCGGGCCCCGCTCGAGGCGCCGCGGGAGACGCCACCAGCGGAACGTGAACAGGACGAACACGCTCACCACCTCGAGGCGCCCGGCGAACATGTTGAAGATCAACACCGCCCGACCCGCCGCCGGCAGCGCGTCGTACGACCCCATCGGCCCGACCGCGCCGAGGCCCGGACCGACGTTCCCGACCGTGGCCGCGGCCGCGCTGAATGCGGTGAGGAAGTCGGTGCCCAGGTACACGAGCAGCGTGGCCGAGCCCACCAGCAGCGCGCCGTAGAGCATGAGGAACGCCCCGATCGCACGCAGCACCTCCTCCGGTATGGTTCGCAGCCCGACGTTGAGGGGCAAGATGGCGCGCGGGTGCAACGCCCGCCGGACCTCGCGGACCGTGTGCGCCCCGAGGATCAGCCAGCGCATCACCTTGATGCCGCCCGCTGCGGAGCCGGCCGAGCCGCCCACGAACATGAGCAGCAATAGCGTGGCGCGCGCGGCGTCGGGCCAGGCGTCGAAGTCGGCCGAGGCGTAGCCGGTGGTGGTGAGGATCGAGATCGTCTGGAAGAAGCTGTGGCGGAGGACCTCGGCTCCCTCGTACGTGCCGATCAGGTGGAACGACAAGAGCGAGCCGGCGATCAGCACGATGACGACGTACGCACGCAGCTCCGGGTCGCGCGCCAGGTCGCGCGGTCGACCCATGAACGCGCGGAACAGCAGCGCGAAGTTCACCGCCGCCAGCGACATGAACGTGATCGCCACCCAGTCGACGGCGGCGCCGTAGGCCTCGAACGACCGCGCCTCGGGCGAGAAACCGGCCGCGGCCACGGTCGTGAACGCGTGCGCGACGGCCGCGTACGGGTCCATTCCGGCCAAGACGTAGGCGAAGGCGCACGCAGCGGAGAGACCGACGTACAGGGACAGCACGGCCAGCGCCGTGGTGCGCAGCCGCGGCGTGATGCGCTCCTCGGTCGGCCCCGGCAGCTCGGCGTTGAAGATCTGGCGGCCCGCGATCGCGAGCTGCGGGAACACCGCGACGAACACCACCACGATGCCGATGCCGCCGATCCATTGGGTGAAGGCGCGCCACATGAAGAGCGCCGCCGGCACGGCATCGAAGTCCCCGATCGCCGTCGCGCCGGTTGCCGTGAACCCCGACATCGACTCGAAGAAGGCGTTCAGCGGCGTCATACCGGCCCCGAGCACGTACGGGACGATGCCCACGGCGGGGATGAGCGACCACAGCAGCAACACGCCGATCAGCGCCTCGCGCCGACTCGGCTCCTGGCCCGAACGGCCGTAGAGGCGCGTCGGCAGCCCCAGCGTGCCGGCCAGGAGCCCGGTCACCAGGAAGGGGCCGGGGGGATCGCCGATGATCGCGGCGTACAGCGCGAACGCCAGCAGCGCAGCCGTCAGGGCCAGCAGGCCGGTCCCGATGACGAACGGTGCGAAGCGACCGCGATTGCCGCGTGGCATGTCAGAAGGTCGAGCCGCGCTCGTGCCGCTCCAACCAGGCCTCGACCGCGTCGACGTTGTCCGGGGTGGTGATCAGGAACAGGTGATCGCCAGGCTGGATGGTGGTGTCGCCGCGCGGCACGATGGCGCGGTGCCCGCGCAGGATCGCGCCGATCAGCGAGCGCGGCGGCGAGCCGAGCTCACTCACCTTGCCGGACCGCGCCTTCCGCGGGTACGTGACCTCCATCACCTCGGCGCGGTCCTCGATCGTCGCCAGGTGGTCGACCTCGTCGAGCTTCAGCCAGTTCAGCACTTCCTGCACCGCCGCGGTACGGGGCGTGAGCGGCGCGTCGATGCCGACGCGCTCGAACAGCCGCCGGTTGCGCGCGTAACCGACGCGCGTGATCACCTTCGGCACCCCCAACTGCTTGCCGAGCAGCGAGATCAGCAGGTTGGCGGCGTCGTCGGAGGTGACCGCTACCACCACGTCGGAGTCCTCGATGCGCTCTTGCTCGAGCAGCTCGAGGTCGGTGCCGTCGCCCCGGAGCACGAGCGCCTTCGGGAGCAACGCCGCGAGCTTGTCGGAGCGGGCCTCGCCCTGCTCGATGATGGTGACGTCGGCGCCGTACTCGAGGAGCTCCTCGGCCACCATGAAGCCGACGTTACCGCCGCCGATGACGCTCACGCGTTGGCGCTTACGGCTCGGCGCGAAGCGCCCCTCGACGCGCCGGATGCCGTCGGCGGTGCCCATGAACACGGCCTTGTCACCGATATGCAGGACGTTCTCGCCGGTGGGGATCACGAAGTCTTCTTCGCGCACGATGCCCACCACGAGTACGCCCTCAGGCAGCTTCAGGCGGGCCAGCGAGACCTCCAGGAAGGGGTCGCCCTCCTCCATGCGGTACTCGACCATCTTCACGCGGTCGCCGGCGAACGAGGCGGTATCGAGCGCGCGCGGCACCCGCACGATCTCGACGATCTGGCGAGCCAGCGTGCGCTGCGGCCACAGTACGCGGTCGATCGTCAGGCCGATCGACTCCATCGCGCCGCGCTGCCGGAACGCGTCGACGTAGCGCTGGCGCGTCACGAACGCCATCGTCTCCTTCGCGCCGATCCCCTTGCCTGCCAGGCACGCGAGCACGTTGATGTCGTCGTTCAGGGTGCACGCGATGAACGCGTCGGCCTTGTCGGCTCCGGCGCTTCGCAGGTCGTCGGGGTCGGCCCCGTTGCCGCGCATGAAGCGGACGTCGAGGTGCTCGAAGGCCTCGCTGCGGCCCTCTTCCAAATCGAGGATCGTCACGTTGTGCGAGCGGTGCAGGGCGGCGGCGATCTGTGCGCCGATCTCTCCGCCGCCCACGAGGACCAGGTTCATCGGCTGCGCATCGTACTGCCGCGTGGCGGTGCTGTCCAGGGCGCGCGCGCCGGACGCGGCGAGAGGCTCGCCAGCGGGGGCAGCGGCGACGGAGGTGCGGACCGCCCCGCGCTCACACCGCCCGCCGCACCAGGGCCACGCCGCCAACGAGCACGGTCGCGGCGAGCAGCAGCCAGGGCGTCAGGTGGCCGTGGCGCACGAAGGGCGTCAGCTCGTCGCGCAGGCCGAACCGGACCGCGAGGTGCCCGGCCGTGAAGCGCGGGTACTCCGCCGCCACGCGGCCGTAGGGATCGACCACGCCGGTGATCCCGTCGTTGGCGGCGCGCAGCACGAAGCGCCGTGTCTCGATCGCACGCAGCCGCCCCATGTCGAGATGCTGCCGCGCGCCATCGCCGCGGGCGAACCAGGCGTCGTTCGTGATGACGACGAGCACGCGAGCGCCGGCTGCGACCATCGAGGCGCTGATCTCCGGGAAGACCGACTCGTAACAGATCCCCGTCGCGAGCGGCCCCAGCGCCGACGGCAGCGGCACCGGGCCGGGGCCCGGCGTGGTGCTCACCAGCATCGGTAGGTTCAGCGCCGCGAACACGCCCCGGTAGACGCCCGAGAACGTCTCGATCAAGGGCCAGCGCTCTCCGAATGGCACGAGGACGTGCTTGTCGTAGCGCGCCAGCACCTCGCCGTCCTCGAGGACGAAGGCGCTGTTGAAGCTGCGCGCGCCGTCGCGGCCGCGCCCACCGACCACGAAGGTCGAGCCGGGCGCGGCCGCTTGGATGCGCGCTCGCAGCGCCTCCGAGCCGGCCGCCTCGAGGTCGAAGCCCGTCAACGCCCCCTCCGGCCACAGCACCAGGTTCGGCGGCGCGGCCATCGCCGACACCCCGAGCTCGGTGATGGTGAGGTGCACGTCGAGCTCCTGTGACGCGCTCACGGCCCGGCCGAAGGGGTCGACGTTGCCCTGGACCAAGAGCGCCGTCGCCTCGAGCGGCCCGAGGTTCGCCGGTACGGTGCGTCCGCCCCACCACCAGCCGCCGGCGAGGACGCCGACGACCAGCACGAGCGGCACGAAGCGGCCGAGCGACGGCCTACCGCGCGAACGAGTCGCGCCCTCGACGACGAACGGTGCCGCCACGGCCGCCGCCAAGGCCGCCGTCAGGACCGACAGCCCCGTCACGCCCACGAGGGACGCGGCCTGCGCCACCGGCGTGTCGAGCCAGACGTAGCCGAGCGTGCCCCACGGGAAGGCGAAGTAGCCCTGGCTGCGGGCCCACTCGACCAGCACCCACAACGGAACGAGCAGCCACAGCGTGGCCGCGCCGCGGCCGGCGAGCAGGCGGGCGAACCACGCCGTCAATCCCCACATGGTGGCCAGGACGATCAGCATGATGGGATGCAGCAACCAGTAGAACGGTCCCAGCAGGCCCGGCGAGGAGAACGACAGCGGTAGCCACAGGACGTACAGACCGAAGTAGCCGAGGGCGAACGCGCCCGCAACCGTGAAGGCGTCGGCCGGCCGCTCGGCGCGGGCGACCAGGGCGAAGGGCACCGCGAGCATCAGCACGAGCGGCCACACCCCCGACGGCGGGAAGGCCGCCGCCAGCGCCACCCCGGCCGCGAGGGCGACCAGCGCTGCAATCATGCGCTCACGCTAGCATGCGCTCCGTCACGCCTCCATCAGCAGCGAGGCGAGCAGCCCCAGGCGGTCGAGGCTATCGCCGATGCGGATGTGCTCGTCGC
The DNA here is from genome assembly GCA_003556805.1 of Trueperaceae bacterium. Taxonomy (GTDB): domain Bacteria; phylum Deinococcota; class Deinococci; order Deinococcales; family Trueperaceae; genus CSSed10-48. Next base: position 4,887 of record PWQI01000269.1, read on the forward strand.
TCGTGTGCGCGCCGCCCCCGACCGAGCCGAGCCCGTCGAGGGTGGGCACGCCGAGGGCCGAGGTGAAGTTGCCGTCCGAGCCGCCCCCGACCACGGAGCCCTCGACCGACCATCCGGCTGCGCTCGCGAGCGCCAACGCGCGCTCCAGCAGCGCCGCGTTGACGGCGTTCGCCTCCATCGGCGGCCGGTTCAGGCCACCGGCCACCTCGACGCGCACGCGCGGGTCGCGCACGGCGTAGCCCCGCACCGCGGCGTCGACGCGCTCCGCTTCGGGCAGGTCGGGCACGCGCACGTCGACCGCCAGCGTGGCGCGCTCGGCCACGACGTTGCTGGTGGTGCCTGCGTGCGCGACCGTCGGCGTGACGGTGGTGCCGACCTCGGCGTTCCCGACCTGCGTCAGCTCGAGCACCAGGTGGGCGAGCTCGACCAGGGCGCTGGCGCCGTCGAAGGGGGCCAGGCCCGCGTGCGAAGCGCGGCCGTGCAGGCCGATCGAGTACAGGGCCACGCCCTTGCGCCCCGCCTTGAGCGCGCCGTCGTCGCGACTCGGCTCCAGCACCAGGACGCGCGCATGCTGCCGGGCCTCCGCCTCGATGAGCGCACGGCTCGCATCCGAGCCGATCTCCTCGTCGGACGTGACCAGCAGCGTGAGCGGGCCGGCGAGCGCGGCGCCTGCGTCGCGCACCAGGCGCGGGGCCAAGACGCCCGCGACGATGCCGGCCTTCATGTCGAGGACGCCTGGGCCAGCGGCGCGGTCGCCCTCGACGCGCCACGGTTGGGCGCCGAAGCTGCCGCGCGGGTGGACCGTGTCGTAATGGCACAGCAGCAGCGTGGCCGGACCGGGCGCACCGTGGCGCAACCGCGCGATCACGACGTCGCCGACGTCTTCGCGCGGTTCGCGTCGCAGCGACCAGCCGTCGTCGCGGAGCACGCTCGAGAGCGCGTCGACGAACGCGTCGCCGCCGCCGCGGTCGCGCGAGGGCGACTCGATGCGGACGAGGCGCTCCAACAGCGAGAGGTACTCGTCGCGGTGATCATGGGCACGCTGGCGGGTCGTGGCGGGGTCCATGCCCCCGAGTCTAGGACGTGCGCTTGCCGCGCGGGCCACGACCGACGACCGTTCGGGGCGCTGGCGGCCGGTCGCGCTCGGAGCGCCAGAGCGTCTCCGCGAGCTGGCGAACGGTCGGTTCGCGCGTGGTGCGGGCGTACGAGTAGCCGAGCTGCAGGTCGGCGCGGGCACCGCGGGGGTCGACCTCGCGCCCGGCCTGATAGCGCGACAGGTAGACCTGCGCGAGCAGCACGTCGCGCATGCGTTGCGGCTTCACGGCGTGCAGGTCGAGCAACGCCTCCTCGAAGGCCTTGTGCGCGCCTCGGACGTCGCCGCGTTCGAGCAGCGCCTTGCCACGCTTGTAGTGGCGAGCGGCGTTGTACAGCAGTTCGCGCATGACCGCGAGTCTACCGCGGTGGGCCCTCCGGTTGCGCCGCTCCTGGCAGTGCCGAACCCGGTGCCGCCGCGCCGACCGCCGCGGCGGCCCCCTCGCGCGCGTCGAGCTCCGAGCGGGCCCGGGCGTGGCTCGCACGGGTGATCGGCGAGGTCCACACGACGATCGCGGCGACCACGAAGACCGCTGCGGCGATGGGTCCGAGCACGACCTGCAGCCCGCGCACGGTCGACTCGGCCTGCACGGCGCTGCCGGCCTGGTAGCCGAGCAGTGACGTCGCCAACGCGTTGGCGAACACGCCGACCGACCCGGCGAGCTTCTGGCCGAAGGTGAACAGGGCGTAGAGCAGCCCCTCGCGATGCTCGCCGGAGCGCAGGGCGTCGAACTCGACCACGTCGGGGAGCATCGCCCACGGCAGCGCCATCACGGCCGCCAGGCCCACGCCGGCCAGCGCGGTCCAGGCCAGCGTCGACGCGGTCATGCCCGCCCCGACCCCGCCGTGCATCAGGCCGAGCAGCGCGCCCGCGAGGACGAGCGCGCCCAGGGTCAACGCCCCGCGCTTGCCGATGCGCCCCGTGAGCCACGCCCAGGCTGGGAAGGTGAGCACCGCCGTGCCGAACAGCAGCCCCAGCAGCGTCGTCTGCTGCGCTGCGGGGATCAGCAGCACCGACTCGAGTGCGAACGGGAGCAGCGAGTTGACGAGCATGATGCCGATCGTCACGACGAGGAAGGTGACCAGGACGCTCGCGAAGCCGGGCGAGCGCAGCACCGTCCACCAGGCGGCGTCGCCGCCGCCGCGCGCCTCGGACGAGGCGCGCGGCTCCGGGACCAGGCGCGGCAGCGTCAGGTAGCCGGCGGTCACGATGAGGCCGAACGCGACCCCCATCCAGGCCCAGCCCGCCGGCGCGCTCGCGGCGAGGTCGCCGCCGCCCGAGACGGCCGACACGATGAGCGGTGGGAGCGCCACCGCCAGCATCGAGGCGACGACTGCGAAGGCCGTGCGCACCGCCGTCAGCGAGGTGCGGTCGTCGTAGCCGGGCACCAGATCGGGCGTCAGCGACAAGACCGGGACCTGCACGACCGTGTACAACACGGAGGTCGCCAGCAACGCCGCGAGCGCCACCCAGGTGGCCGCGTCGCCCGCCGCGGCCGGCGCCCACCACAGCAGCGCGAACGCCGCCCCGAGCGGGAGCGCGCCCCAACGCACCCAGCGCAGGCGCGGCACACGCTGGCGCGTCCGATCGACCAGCGTCCCCATCAAGGGGTCGGTGATCGCATCGACCACGCGACCCGCCACGAACACCGTGCCCGCGAGCAGCGGTGGGACGCGCGCCACGTTGATCAGGTAGTAGAGCAGCCAGGTGTTGACGGCCACGAAGGCCAACGAGGCGCCGATCTCGGCGCCGCCGATCCCGAACGCCAGACGGCGCGATACCCGGGCCATGCGCGGACGCTAGCACGCGCCGTGCCGGAGCGCGTAGAGCGCGATGCCCACGGCCACGGCCAGGTTGTGGCTCTCGAGGTCGGGGTGCTGAGGGATGTGCACGGCCAGGCCGTCAGCGGCACCCGCCGGCCCGTCGCCCGAGGACGCGTCCGGCCACTCCGGCCCGAACGCCAGCGTGACCGGATGCGGCAGATGCGCCTCGGGCAGTGCGACGCTCGGCCGTCCTGGCCTGGCCGCGCCGAAGGTGGCCACGGTCCGCTGCGGATGGGCCTCGCCGTACGCCTGGGCGTCGGCGAAGGTCGCTACACGCAGCGCGAAACGCGCACCGAGCGACGCCCGCAGGACGTGCGGTGACCAGGGATCGAGCCGCGATCCGATCAGGGCCACGTCGCGCAGGTCGAAGCCGAGCGACGCGCGCAGGACCGCTCCCAGGTTGCCGGCGTTGCGGGTACCGATCAGGGCCAGGTGGTCGGCGGTCGCGTCGAGGGCGTCCGGGGACGCGTCCAACAGCACCAGCGCGCGGGCGTCGCTGCGATGCCGCAACGCCCGCAGCGCGCGCGCGTCGTCGCGCCACGGGACGCCCACTCGATCGGCGGCCAGCGTCAGGCGCGCCCGTCGGCTGCCGTCCAGCGCGGGATCGAGGAGCACCGCCCGCACGGCGCCGGGTCGGTGCCGGAGCGCCTCGAGCGCCGCCCACTCGCCGAGCGCGTAACTGTGGGCGTCACCGGGCCGGTGGCGCCGCGGCCCGCCGCGCGCGCCGCCGACCGCGTCGCTCACGACGCGGCGTCGGCCGGAACGAACGGCGCCTCGAGGCCCGCGCGTGCGGCCGCACGCGCCTCGTGCGGCGCCCACGAGAGCGCCAGCACGCCGCGGTACGCCTTGACGGCGTCGGTGCGCCGCCCAGCGAGGTCGCGCAGTTGCCCGAGCCGTGCGAGCAGCGATCCGGGCAGGTACCACGGTTCGGCGAACTCCAACCGCAGCGCCCCCTCGAGCGCCTCGACCGCCTCGGCCGGGTGGGCGTGGGCGAGGAGCAGGCCGGCCACGTGATACAGAGCCTCGGCGTGACCGAGCTGCCGGAGTTGCGCCACCAACGCGCCGACGTCGGCACCGTCGCCGCGCCAGGCGAGGTCGAGCAGCGCGCGTTCGCGCGCTGCGTCGTCGACCTCCGGCTCGTCGGGCGTGCCGACCTCGATGCCGGCGTGTTCGAGCGCGTCGCGCAGCGGCGCGAAGCGGTCGAGCGCCACCAGCGTCACCACGTGTGCTGCGCCGATGCCGGCGAGGCGCGCGGCGACCGTTTCCGCGCGCGCCTCGGACCAGTCCGTGGCCGGACCGTCACCGAACGCCTCGAGCCGCAGCGCACGGGCCGCCTCCAACACCGGTACCACCTCGTGCAGCACGCGCGGCAGCGTCAGAGCGGCCGCCAGCAGGTCCGGGAGCGGACGCTCGAGTGCTCGTACCTCGTCGAGGACGCGCCGGGCACCGTGATACCCCTCGAGGTAGCGCTCGAGGTCGCTGACCGCGCGCGGGTCCGGCGAGGGCTCGTGCACGCCCAGCACCGGCACGCCGGCTCGGCGGGCCCACGGCACCGCCACCCACGGCAGCATGAGCTCGTCGTGGTCCTGCCAGGTCGGATCGCGCTCGAAGTCGGCCTGGAGCGGCTCGAGCGCCAGCGCGTCCGGAGCCGAGCGCCGCAGGATCTCGCCGAGCACCGCGGCGTTGTAGCGCGGCCAGCGCAGATGGAGGCCGGCGGCCAGGGGTACGAGCGTCACGCGTGCCGTCGTCATGGCGGCATGGTACCGAGCGGCTCGCGCCGGGGACGTGCCGCCGCGCCACCTACGCCGCGGTACAGTAGACGACCCGTCACCGTGGCGATCGCAGTGTCGGGTGGGAGGTCCGCATGCGCAGCAACGAACGACGGCCGGCCTGGCAGCACGACGTGCGCTGGCTGGCGGCGCTGATCCTGATCGTCGTGGTCGCGCTCGCAGCAGCCGCGTCGAGCGTCACGCGCCTCACGGCCGCCGTGCGGGTCGAACCGATCGCGTTCGAGCTCTTGACGCTGGCCGTGGGCCCGGCCGACGAGATGGTGCGGCTGGCTCCGACCGCGGCGGGCTACGAGGCGGGGACGCCGTTGGCCCTGCTCCCCGGAGTTCCCGTGCTCGCCGATGCCACCGAGATCCCGACGTTCGACGTCGACGCCGCCGTGGCGCGGATCGCCGGCGTGTTGGCCGAGCGCTACGTCGTGTCCGGCGGCGCAGCCACCTGGCAGGCCATCGACGACGCCGAGTGGCGTGGCGTCTTGGAGGGCCTCGATGCGGCCGTCTTGCGCCCCCTGTTGGCCGTGGCCCTGCGCGGCCCGCTCTTCGCCGTCGGCGTGGCGGACGGCAGCCGCGCCGCCAACTGGCCGCTGCAGGCGCAGCAGAACCCCGGTCAGGAGGTCCAGCCACTCGTCGGCGTCTTCGTGACCGTGCCGCCGCTCGCCCTGCAGGGCCGCAGCTCGCTCGAGGTCGGCGAGCTCGTGGTCGCCGAGCTCGCCGACGTCGTTGCGAACGACGGCGCCGACGCCGCGCGCGCGCTGATCACGAACCCGAACGTCGCCGCTGCGCTCGAGACGGCGCTGTCCGGTCCCGTGCGCGACGCGTTGCACGGCGCATTGGCGGCCGTCGTGCGCAGCCGTTCGGGCGAGATCGAGGGGCGGCTGACGGACGCCCGTGCCGTGCTCGCCGGCAGCACGCCGACGAGCGATCCGTGGGCGGGGCTCGTCGATCCGACCGACCTGGGCCGCCTCGACAGCGCCGAGCGGCGCGAGCGCGTGGTGCAGGAGTTGGCGCAACGCGCGGTGCTCGGCGGCAGTGCCGCGGTGCTGGCCGCGCTGCCGGAGTCGGGCGTGCGCGAGCGCGTGGCGCGCTCGTCGGCCGTGATCGACCTCCTCGACCGCGGCGTCCATCGCCAGGCACGGACCTGGGCCTGGACGCTCGGCGCCGTCGCGCTGCTGCTGACCATCATCGTCGTGCTCACCGCCGAGGGCTTCGGGCGGGCCACGTGGCCCGGCCTCGCCTGGCTGCTCGGCGCCGGGCCCGGGTTGTGGGCAGCGTGGGTGTGGAGCGACATGACCGCGGTCGCGGCGTGGCCCGCGAGCCCGGCGCTCGAGGGCGCCTTCGTGGCGCTGGTCGACACGGCCCGTCTCGTGTTGGCGCAGCTGTCGCAGAGCATGGCCGACACGGTGCTGTGGGCGCACCTGGTGCCCGCGGGTGTCGGCGCGGCGTTCGTGGTGATAGGCGCAGCCGGTTGGCTCGCCGCGCAGCTCAGGCCGTCGCGGCGGAGTCGCTTCTGAGCACGGTGGCGCGCCTCGCCGCCGACCAGCCGGGCGTCACGGCGCTGCTACACTCCGCTGCATGACGCTGAACGCTCGCCCCCGCGTGCGCGTGATCGGTGCCGGCATGGCCGGTTCCGACGCCGCCTTGGCAGCCGCTCGGATGGGTGTGGCCGTCGACCTGTTCGAGATGCGCCCGCGCACCACCACCCCCGCGCACCACACCGACCGCTTCGCCGAGCTGGTGTGCAGCAACAGCTTCGGTGGAGACGCTGCGAGCAACGCCAAGGGCCTGCTGCAGGCCGAGATGCTGGCCGCGGGCGGCCTGGTGATGTCGAGCGCCGCCGCCACGCGCGTGCCCGCCGGAGGCGCCGTCGCGGTCGACCGTGACGCGTTCAGCGCGCTGGTCACGGCGACGATCCGTGCGCACCCCCTTATCACCGTCCATACCGAAGAGGTGACCGAGCTGGAGGGCGGCGTGACCGTCGTCGCATCCGGGCCGCTCACCAGCGACGCGCTGGCAGAGGCCCTGCGCGAGCGCGTCGGCGAGGCGTTCCTGGGCTTCTACGACGCCGCCGCGCCGGTGATCGACGGCGAGAGCATCGACATGGACGTCGCGTATCGCAAGGGCCGCTACGGCCAAGCGGCCGACTACCTCAACGTGCCGTTCACGCGCGAGCAGTACGAGCGCTTCATCGCCGCCCTGGCCGAGGCGCGCTCGCACACGCCGCACGAGTGGGAGAAGCTCGAGTTCTTCGAGGGCTGTATGCCGATCGAGGAGCTCGCCCGGCGCGGCATCGACACACCGCGCTTCGGTCCGATGAAGCCCGTCGGGCTCGAGCACCCCGAGACGGGTGAGCGCTTCCACGCCGTCGCGCAGCTCCGACAGGAGGACGCGGCCGGGCGCATGTGGAGCCTGGTCGGGTTCCAGACCGGGCTGCGCTGGGGCGATCAGAAGGCGCTCGTGCAGTCGATGCCCGGCCTCGAGCAGGCCGACATCGTCCGCTACGGCGTGATGCACCGCAACACCTACCTGTGCGCGCCGCGGCTGCTCACGACCGGTATGGCGCTGCGCGAGCACCCCGATCTCTTCGTCGCCGGGGTGCTCGCTGGCACTGAGGGCTACCTCGAGTCGTCCGCCACCGGCTGGCTCGCCGGCACCAACGCGGCCCGGCGCGTGCTCGGGCTCCCAGCCGTGGTGCCGCCCGAGGCGAGCATGCTGGGTGGCCTGGTGCGTTTCCTGGCCGGCGCCGAGCCCGACGGCTTCCAGCCGATGAACGCGAACTGGGGGCTGGTTCCCGTCCCGCCCAAGCAGCGCGGTGGGCCCGGCAAGCGCGAGCGCCGCGAGCAGGCGTACCGGCAGGGCCTGGACGCCTTCGTCAGCTGGCTCGGCGAGGTGCGCGGCGAAGAAGCGGCCGCCGCGCGCAGCCCGGCGACCGCGCTGCCGGTGTAGTACCGTCGCCGCCATGTGCGCGACCGCGATCGATCTCCGCTCCGATACCGTCACCCGTCCGACCGACGCGATGAGGCGCGCCATGGCCACGGCCGAGGTCGGCGACGACGTCTACGCCGAGGACCCCACCGTGGCGCGGCTCGAGGCCCTGGTGGCCGAGCGGGCCGGCTTCGAGGCGGGCCTCTTCGTCCCCAGCGGCACCATGGGCAACCAGGTCGCGCTCGCCGTCCACGCCCAGCGCGGCAGCGAGGTCATCGTCCCCGAGGCCGCGCACGTCTACGAGTACGAGCTCGGCGGCATGGCCGTGATCGCCGGACTGGTGCCGCGCTTCGTCGTGGCCCCGGGCGGCGTGCCGCGTCCGGAAGACGTGCGCGCGGCCGTGACGCGCTCCATCCACGTCGCACCGAGCGGGGTGGTGGTGCTGGAGAACACCCACAACCGAGCAGGTGGCACGGTCGTGCCGCTGGACGTCGCCCAGGCGATCGGCGACGTCGCGAGGGCCGAGGGGCTGCCGTACCACCTCGACGGCGCGCGCGCGTGGAACGCGGCCGCGGCGCTCGGCGTGCCGCTCGCGGACGTCTGCGCGCCCTTCGACAGCGCGTCGCTGTGCTTGAGCAAGGGGCTCGGTGCGCCCGTCGGGAGCGTGCTGGTGGGCTCGCGCGCCTTCGTCGGGCGGGCGCATCGCTACCGCAAGATGCTCGGCGGCGGGATGCGCCAGGTGGGCGTGCTCGCCGCAGCCGGGATCGTCGCGGTGGAGACGATGG
>PWQI01000186.1 GCA_003556805.1 Trueperaceae bacterium
CTCGACGTGCCCGTAGAGCATCGTGGCGTTCGACGGGATCTCGAGCTCGTGGGCGGTGCGGTGCACCTCGAGCCACCCTTCGGCCGTGACCTTGGCGCGCGCGATGCGCCGGCGCACGTGCTCGGCGAAGATCTCCGCGCCGCCGCCGGGCATCGCCACCAGGCCGGCCTGCTTCAGCTCCGAGAGCACCTCGCGGTACGTGAGGCGCGGCCGCGTGATCTTCGTGAAGTGATGGATCTCGGCCGCCGTCCAGGCCTTCACCTGCACGCCCTCGTAACGACTGGTGAGGCCGTGCACGAGGTCGAGGTAATACTGCCACGCACGCTTGGGGTGGTGCCCGGAAGCGATGTGGATCTCGGTGAGGTCGGGGTGGTAGTGCGTGTCGACGTACGCCCAGACGTCGTCCAACTCGTAGTCCCAGACGCCGTCCTCGCCGAACCGCCGGGCGAAGCCGCAGAAGGTGCACCCCACGTAGCAGACGTTCGTCTGCGACAGCCGGAGCGAGTGCACGAAGTACGCCTTCGGTCCGACCGTGCGCTCGCGAACGACGTCTGCGAGACGCAACAACGCGGGCACGTCGCGGGTCCGGTACAGCGTCATGCCTTCAGCAAAGTCGATGCGCTGACCGGCGAGCACCTTGTCGACGATGGGCTCGAGGGCAGGGTCGCGGGTGACCACGGTAGGGGGGGCGGCGACGGCCATCAGCCGAAGGTTAGCACGCTCGACAGGCGCGTCCTGGACGCCTGGAATGCACCGTAGGCGGGCTCACATTGCGCGCATCGCTGGTCCGACGCCGATCGCCATGATCGCCATCCACGCCAGGACGAGGGCGATGCCACCGATCACGATGGCGGCGCCGAGGGCCATCGCCCGTCGCCCGTCGCGATACGACTTCAGCACGAAGGCGCCACCGAAGCCGACCAGGCCTCCGAGCAAGAAGATCCCGATGATCGTCGTCATGCGAGCCCCCTAGCGTCGAGCGCAGCTCGTGCTCGCGCTGCGCTCTCGTCACCATCGCTCAGATGTGCAGGGCCCGCCCGTCGACCGCGAGCGCGGCCTCCTTGACGACCTCGGCCAGCGTCGGGTGCGCGTGGCTCAGGCGCGCCACGTCCTCGCTGCTGGCGTGGAAGGCCAGCGCCGCCACCAGTTCGGCGATCAGGTCGCCCGCCCGCGCGCCGATGATGTGCGCGCCGAGCAGCCTGTCGGTCTCCTTGTGCGCGAGCAGCTTCACCTTGCCATCGGTGGCGCCGATCGCACGCGCCCGGCCGTTGGCCTGGTACGGGAAGACGCCCTTGCGATACGGGACGCCGGACTCCTTCAACTGCTCCTCGGTCGCGCCCACGGAGGCGATCTCCGGCTCGGTGTAGACCACGTTCGGGACGAGGTCGTAGTCGACGTGACCGTGGCCCGTCACGATCCGCTCGACCACGGCCACGCCGTCGTCCTCGGCCTTGTGCGCGAGCATCGGGCCGTGGATCAGGTCACCGATCGCGTACACCCCGTCGAGCGAGGTGGTGAAGCGCTCGTCGACGGTGACGAAGCCCTTGGCGTCGGTCGCGACCCCGGCGGCCTCGAGGCCGAGCCCTTCGGTGTTCGGCGCGCGACCCGTCGCGAGCAGCACCACGTCGGCCTTGACGGCGTCGCCCTCGGCGACGCTCACCGTGACGCCCTGCTTGGTGCGCTTCGTACCGGTGACGGCGACGCCGGTGCGGATGTCGAGCCCTTGGCGCGTGAAGACCTTCTTCGCCTCGCGCGAGATCTCCTCATCCATGGTGGGGAGCACCCGGTCGAGGTACTCCAACACCGTGACCTTCGCACCGAGCCGCGCCCACACGCTGCCCAACTCCAGTCCGATCACGCCGGCGCCGATGACGACGAGGTGCTTCGGCACCTCTTGCAGCGCGATGGCGTGGTCGCTGGTGATCACGCGTTCACCGTCGACCTCGACGCCCTGCAGCGACGCCACCCGACTCCCGGTCGCGAGGATCACGTGCTCGGCGTGCAACTCCTGCTCCTCGCCGTCGGCGCCGTGCACCACGACGTGGCCACGGCCACGGAGTTCGCCGACGCCCGTGAAGCGCTCGATGCCGTGCTTCTTGAACAGGTAGGCGACGCCGTCGGTGTTGCTCTTGACCACCGCGTCCTTGCGCTCCATCATCGCGCCGAGGTCGAGCGTCACGTCACCGACGACGACGCCGTGCTCGGCCAGGTGGTCGCGCGCCATCACGAAGCGCTCGCTCGACTCGAGCAGCACCTTGCTGGGGATGCATCCGACGCGCACGCAGGTGCCGCCCAGCACGTCCTCCTTCTCCACGCAGGCCACCGTCAGGCCGAGCTGCGCGGCGCGGATCGCGGCGACGTATCCGCCGGGACCGGCGCCGATGACGATCAGGTCGAAGTCAGGCATCGTGTCCTCCGGCGGCATGCTACCGCGGTCGCGCGCCGCGGCGGGCCCTCGCACCGCACGGCAGGCAGCGCCTGCGCCCGCGCTGGACCGCGACCGTACTGCCGGCGACGGTGAACGAGCCGAACACGGAGTCTGATGCGACATGGTCGATTGGATGAACCGACAGCACTCCACCCTCGTCTTGGCCGTCGTCGCGGCGATCGTGATCGCGGCGGTCACGATCGTCCGTGGGCAGGCCGACGCGCCCGCCACGCAATCCACGTCGCAGGACGCGGAGGCGGTGGGCGCGGTCGCGTACTTCGCAGGCGGCTGCTTCTGGTGCGTCGAGGTCGATCTCGAGAAGGTCGACGGGGTGATCGAGGTGATCTCCGGCTTCATGGGCGGTCACGTCGCCGACCCGACGTACCAGCAGGTGGTGCGCGGCGACACGGGTCACCGCGAGGTGGTCGAGGTCCGCTACGACCCGGCGCGGGTCGAGTACCAGGCGCTGCTCGACGCCTTCTGGCGCCTGCACGACCCGACCGACGCGGGTGGCTCGTTCGTCGACCGAGGGTTCGTCTACTCCTCAGCCATCTACGTCGTCGACGACGAGCAGCGCCGGCTGGCGGAGGGGAGCCTGGCGGCGCTCGAGGCCGCGCAGAAGTTCGACGCTCCGATCGCGACCGTCATCGAGGACGCCGGCCCCTTCTACGCGGCCGAGGCGTACCACCAGAACTACGCCGCCAACAACTCGCTGCGCTACCGCACCTACCGCGCCGCGTCGGGCCGCGACCGCTTCATCGCGGCCCACTGGGACGGCGACCGGACCGTCTACCAGCTGAGCGAGCACCTGCCGGCATGGTTCAAGCAGCACCCGGGCGACGAGGCGCTGCGCGAGCAGCTCGACGACCTCGCCTACCGCGTGACACAGCGCAGCGCCACCGAGCGCGCGTTCTCGCACCCCTACGACGCCCTGTACGAGCCGGGCATCTACGTCGACGTGGTGAGCGGTGAGCCGCTCTTCAGCTCGGCCGACAAGTTCGACTCCC
>PWQI01000204.1 GCA_003556805.1 Trueperaceae bacterium
GAGCCGTTCGAGAACGTGTGCACAGCGCTGATGGAGGCGCTCGCGTTCGGCCTCCAGCCAGTCGTCGTACATCTCAGGCAGGAGATCGCCGCGGTAGATGCGCGCCGCCTCCTCGAGGTGCTCGCGTTCCAGCCCGAGTGCACCCGTCGCCTCGGCCTGCGTGGCGCGCTCGATCGCTCCTTCGAACCGCTCCACGTCGAGCTCGAGCTCAGCCTGCGGCCGACACTGCAGGGTCGGCCTGTCCATGGCGATCAACCGCTTCGCCTCTGGCAGCGAGCGGCGCAGCTGGTGGAGCGTCTTTCGCAAGTTCGTGCGGGCTTGCGCCTCGTCCGACTCGGGCCACAGCACGTAGGCGAGGTGGGCTCTCGGGTGCGGACGATCGCGGTGCAACAGGAGGTAGGCGATCAGGGCCCTGACGCGCTGCGGACCGTGCTCGAGCACGGTGCCGGCATGCTCGATCCGGAGTCCACCGAAGAGGTGGATGTTGGGCGTCGACACGGGACCTCCCCCTCCCATGGTCCGACCAGTTCGACGGCGTCGGTGCATGATAGACGAAACCGACGCGACATGGCTGCACTCCGCGGGGCGGCCACCAAGACGAGCGCTCCAGCACGTGTGTGCCAGAGCGCTCGCGTGGGGTGCTCGCGGTGGTTGGGTACGGCGCCGGGTCGGTGCCGCGCGCCGGGGATCGCCTCACCCAGGCGTCCCGGTCCTCCTCGTCACTCGGCGTGGCCCAGCTGCCGCATCATCGTGCCCATGTCGAAGTAGATGCGGCCGTGCGCGATGTACTCGCCGTCGATCTCGTAGATGCCCATGATCGGCACCGAGACCCGTTCACCCGTCGCTGGCAGCCCCAAGAACTCACCTGTGTTGGTGCCGTTGTATACGAACTCCAGCACGACGCGGGGGCCGTCGGCGAGCACCGACCGGATCTCGACGTGGGTGTCGGTGAACGAGCCGCCGTACAAGGCACTGAAGAGCCCGGCGATCGCCTCGCGTCCCTCCAGCGGCTCTGGGTCGGCCATGATCTGGAACGTGGCGTCCTCGGCGTAGAACGCGGGGTCGTGGTCGACGATGAACGCCAAGAAGACCTCGAGGCTTCCGGCCGATACGCCCGCCTTCGCCTCCGGTAAGCCCTCGCTCGTCTGTGCGAGGGCGACCGGCGTAGCGAGCACGATGCTCAGGACGAAGAGGCTCACTAACAGGGTTGAGGGCTTCAACGTGCGCATGGTGGACCTCCTTCCCGCGACAGTCTCCGGAGGTCAGCGTTCCGAAAGCGTTCTCGCGACGTTCGTCGGCGCTTTGAACGTGCGTCTCATGACCGGCAGCAACGCCAGCCCGACGATCGCGGCGGCGTTGCCCGCAGTGACGAACCGGATCGGCCAGGCGAAGCCGATCATCCAACCTTGAACCGCCAACCACACGCCGAGCACGAGTCCCATGACCGTGACGAGGAACACGCCGGGCAGGACGAAGCTCGGGACGGGCAGCCGGGGCAAGACGACGTCCATCCCCAACGATGCGCCGCTTGGGTCGCGCACCATCGCGAGCCCGCCGAAGAGCCCACCGAACACGAGGAAGCGCAACGCGAGGTCCAACGCTCCGAGCGCCACACGCTGTGCCATGACGAACCATCCCTCTCGAGCGGTTGGACGCCGGCTCGTGCCGCTCACGCCTCAAGGATTGCACCGCGCCCGTGACCGGGACGGCGCATGTCGCATGGCGGAGGTTGGTCAGGGTGCCCGGAAGTCGAGACGCCTCGCCGCGAGCGGCGGTCTTGCCGATCTCGATCGGGAGATCGCCGACCGGACGAACGTCGGGTGTGGGCGGCATGGCGCCTCCTTTCTGGGGTGGGTAGGGTCCGCTCGGGAGACGATCACGCCCACGTGGCGGGGAACGAATCGGGATCCGGGCCGATGCGCTCGTGTCGGTCCAACGCGTCGATCTTGTCCATTTCCGCCTGCGTGAGCTCGAACGAGAACACGTCGGCGTTCTCCGCAATCCGCTCAGGGTTCACCGACTTCGGGATCGTCACGCTCCCGTGCTGGAGCGCCCATCGGATGGCCACCTGGAACGGTGTCCTCGCGTGGCTTTCGGCGATCTCGAGTACAACGGGCAACTCGTCGACCCTGCCCACCATCAAGGAGGACCAGCCCTGGTGCTGGATGTGCCGGTCGCGGCAGAACCGGAGCAACTCCGGCTGGACGAGGTACGGATGGAACTCCACCTGGTTCACCATCGGCGCCATGTTGGCGTGCTCGAGGAGATCCTCGAGATGATGAACCTGGAAGTTGCTGACGCCGATCGCACGGGTCAGGCCCTGCCCGTAGGCCTCCTCCAGCACCCGCCACGCGTCCAGGTACCCCGGGACGGGCCAATGCAGCAGGAGCAGGTCAACTGCGTTGACTCCCAAGCGCTCGAGAGAACGCACGATCGAACCCCGCGTCGCCTCCGGTCCCGCGGCGATCTCGTCGTTCCACACCTTCGTTGCGACGAACACCCGTTCCCGGTCCAGCGGATGCTCCGCGATGGCACGCCCCACAGCTTGCTCGTTCCCGTAGAACGCCGCGGTGTCGATGTGGCGATACCCGATGTCCAATGCGGCGCTCACCGCCTCCGCCACACCCTGCTGCGAACCGAGCATGCCCGCCTCGTCAGAGGCCTTCACCTTCGGGGTCCACTGCCCCGCAGTGCCGAGCCCCAACCACGGCATGGCCACGCCGTTCGACAGCGTCGCACACGCCTCCAAGCCCTCGAGCTCCTGGGTGTTCGTCACGGCGGCCTCCCCACGCGTTGCCAGCACGCAGTCGCCATGCCCTGGTCGCATTGAAGAACCCGTTCAACAGGCGCGGCGTGTCGTGGGCTACGTTCGTGTTGCCGCTTCGGGTCAGTGCGGAACGATCGTCGTACGCATCACGCAATGGTGCTCCCCCTTGGGACGCTCGTACGTGAAGCCGGCGCGCTCGAACAGGTTGCGGGTGCCGTCGTAGAGGAACGAGGCCGAGACCTTCGTGCCCTGGGAGTCTTGCGGTTGTCCCTCCACCGCGCCGCCACCACCTTTCCGATCAGGTCGAGCGCACCTCGAAGAGCGACGGCGGACACGCCTCCGCGCCGGTGGTCGCGGTCGACGAAGAAGCAGGTGATCCGGTAGTCCGCGGGTTCGGCGAGGCCGGCCTCGTACTCCTTGCGGCGGTAGATGCTGGGCAGTTCCTCCGGCGTGCCGTACTGGCACCAGCCGATCGCGCGATCGCCGCCCATGACCACCGCGGCGTAGGCGTCCCATGTGTCGAGTGTGAGCGCCCGGACCGTGTACGCGGCCATGCAGGCAGGATAGCCCGGTCCCGCGAGAGTCGCTCGAGCCGTTGACGTGGACCTACGGCCGGTCGACGAGCACGGTGTAGGAGATCCCGCCCACCGGGAA
>PWQI01000091.1 GCA_003556805.1 Trueperaceae bacterium
GGCGGTCGCTTGAGAGCAACACCAGCGCCCACAGGTAATCGTTGAAGACCCAGGTGAACTCGAGCGTCGCCAGGGCCGCGAAGGCCGGCAGGATCAGCGGCAGGCCGATGCGCCGGTAGATGGTCCACTCACCGGCGCCGTCGATGACCGCCGACTCGAACAGCGACACCGGTACCGTGCGCAGGAAGTTGCGCAGCACGAAGGTGCAGAAGCCTATCTGGAAGGCCGTGTGGAACAGAATCAGCGCCAGGTGGGTGTCGTACAGCCCCAGGCGGTTGCTGAGCTGGAACACCGGCAGCATCAGGATCTGGAACGGCAACAGCATCCCGGCGACGAACATGAAATAGAGAGCGCGGTTGAGGCGGAAGCGGAAGCGCACCAGGGCGTAGGCCGACATGCTCGAGAGCGCGAGCATGCCGATGATCGACGGGATGGTGATGATGAAGCTGTTGACCAGGTAGCGGTTGACGCGGCCGCGCTCCCAGGCTCTGGTGTAGTTGTCGAAGCTCACCTCGCGCGGGATGCTCCAGAAGCCGTGGGCGGAGATGTCCTGTTGGGTGCATAGGGACGTCACGAAGGCACCCACGATGGGGAAGAGCCAGAGCAGCGCGCCCGCCCATACGACGATCAGTACGAGGCGCCGCATGCTAGCGCTCCTCCTGCTGGACGACGCGGTAGAGGTAGGCGGCGATGAAGCCGACGCTGATCAGGAACAGCACCACCGCGATGGCTGCGCCGTAGCCCATGTTGTAGTTCATGAACGCCTCGATGTACATGAAGTTGGCCAACACGTTCGAGGAGTTGAAGGGCCCGCCGCGCGTCATCACGTACACCAGGTCGAACGCCCGCAGCGATTGGATGACGGTGATGACCAGGACGATGGTGGTGACCGGCGCCAGCTGCGGGAACGTGACGTAGCGGAAGAGCTGCCAGGGACTGGCGCCGTCGACCTGCCCGGCGTCGAGCAGTTCGGTGTTGACGGTCTTGAGCCCGGCCAGGTAAAGGATCATCACGTAGCCGACGTGCTGCCAGGTGGCGGCGGCGATGATCGACCACATCGCCAGGTTCGGGTCGCCCAACCAGCCGATGCGCCGCGCTGCGGCCGGGTCGACGTCGAAGCCCAGCGACTGCGCGATCGTCAGGAGGCTCACCAGCGTGCTGTTGATGAGCCCTTGGCGCGGGTGGTAGATCCAGGCCCAGAGCAGGCCGATGACGACGAACGCGAGCACCATGGGCAGGTAGTAGGCGATCTTGAGGAAACGGTCGAAGCGCACGTCGCGGTTGAGCACCAGCGCCAGCGACAGGCCCAGGGCCAAGGGGATGGTCACGAACACCGCCACCCAGCGGAGGTTGTTGCCGAGCGAGCGCCAGAAGACGCGGTCGCCGAAGAGGCGCTCGAAGTTGGCGAAGCCCACCCAGTCGTAGCTCGGGCTGATCCCGTCCCAGTTGGTGAAGGCCAGCGCCATGGTGGCGAAGGTCGGGTAGATGACCCAGACGAGGTACAGGCCCAGCGGCAGCAGCAGGAAGCTCAGCGGGGCCAGGCGATGGTGCCGCACGGGGAACCTCCTCGCGGCGCGAGCCTTGGTTCAGGCCGGCCCGGAGCCCTCCGGACCGGCCTGGACGCGAACGTGATGCGTGATGACGAGGCCTTATTCGAGCGCGGCGAAGACCCGCTCGGCCTCGCGCTGCAGGTCGGCCAGGATCCGGTCGAGGGCACCGGGGTTCGCCATGAACTCGACGAAGGCGTCCATGCCGCGGTCCGCCAGCTCCTCGGGGGTGTCTCGGTCGTAGAACTGCGCGATGTAGTCGGCGCTCTCCAGGAGCGCGGCGCCCTTGCGTTGTTCGGCGGTGTAGATGTCGGTGTCGATGTCGGTTCGCAGCACCAAGCGCCCGAGCTCGCGGGCCCACATCTCGGCGACCTCGCGCGAGCCCAGGAACTCGGCGAACAACGTGGCGTTCTCCATGTTCGCCGCGTTGGCCGAGAGGAACCAGCCGTCCGTCGGGGCATCCTCACCGATGGGCACGTCGGGGTCGATGATGGGGAAGCGGAAGAAGTCGAAGTGTTGCTGCTGATCCTCGGGCACGACGTCCATGATGAACTGGCCCATGAGGTACATGCCCGCTTCACGCTGGCTCATGAAGTCGGCCGCTTCCTGCCAGTTGTACGCCGATGGGTTGTCGATGAAGCAGCCGGCGTCGATCGCCTGCTCCCAGTGCGCGAAGGTGTTGCGGACCTCTTCGCTCTCGTAGCTCTCGAGCCCGTCGAGCAGGCGGATGTGGAACTCGGGACCGTTCACTCGCATGTTGAGGTAGTCGAACCAGCCGCCCGCGGGCCAACGGAAGCGGGTGCCGATGCTGACCGGGATGTAGCCGGCGTCGTCGAGCGCGCGGCAGTTGTCGAGGAAGGTGTCCCAGGTCTCGGGGACCTCGAGGCCGAGTTCGTCGTAGATGTCGGTGCGGTAGTAGACCGCCCACCAGTAGTACGACTGCGGGATGAAGTAGAACGCACCCTCGTCGCTGGACATCGCTTGCGCGCCAGGCGAGTACACGTACGTCCAGTCGTTCTCCTCCCACACGTCGGTGATGTCGGCGATCAGGCCGGCGCGGGTGAAGAAGCGCATGCGCTCGCCGGCGAACCAGGTCAGCACGTCCGGCGGCGGGCTGGCCACCAGGTAGGTGCGCAGCGCCTGCTTGAAGTCCTCGTGGGACACGGTGGAGTGCTCAACACGGACGTCGGGGTAGCGCTCCATGAACAGCTCGACGATCTTCTCGTCGAGCTCACGCGGCGCCGGGTCGGACATGTAGGAGTTGTAGCGGAGCATGCCGGATTGGGCCGCACCCCAGGCGAGCAGTGCGACGAGCAGGGTGGTGAGGGTGGTCGATACGATCCGTCGCATCAAGGGTTCCTTTCTCGAAGGCGTGAGGGGGGTTTCGCGTCGATCGAACGGACACCAGGACAGGGCGACACGCGTGGAACCGGTCTGTGTCGTGCTCACCCCCTTTCGCGGTCGGCACGGGAGGCGCGTCGCGTGGCCAGGGCCGCCTCGGACGGGGCTGGCAGCGAGGCCCTGCCGCGATGCGAGCCATGGCGCAACCGGTTGCGCCAGCGACGCACGAACGAACGCGACAATGCCTTCACTAACACGCGTTAGGGAGATGATAGCGACCTCGAGGTCGGGTGTCAACGGGGCGCTTCACGCAGGTCGGCGGCGACCGGAGCGGAACCCGTGGACGCAGTGCCGGAGGTTCCAGGAGCGGTGCCTTGCGGCATCCGTCAGCCGAGATCGCGAAGCAGCGCCGCCACGGCGTCGCCGCGCAGCAGGCCGCGGTAGACGCCGTCGACGCGGACGCGCTCGGCGGCGACACGGACGGTGGGATAGGCCGGGTTGTGGGGTCGCAACGCCACCTCGGCCGCGCCCA
>PWQI01000038.1 GCA_003556805.1 Trueperaceae bacterium
CAAGATCGAGCACATGCAGGCGCTGCGCCGCGTCGACATGGCCACCACCACCGCCGTCGACGTCGGCCTGGCGCTCGACATCTTCCTCGAGCAGGTCGAGACGGTGCTGCGGATCGACGCGACCGGGGAGCTGCTCTTCGACGAGCACGCCCAGGCGTTGCAACCGGCGGCCGCGCGCGGGTTCGGCGTCGAGCCCGCCCGCGACGTGCACGTGCCCATGGGCGAGGCGTTGGCCGGTTACGCCGCCATGGAGCAGCGCACGGTCTACGTGCAGGACCTCCAGTCCGACCCCCGTCGCGGCTCGGTGGTGGGCCCGGAGCATCAGCGCGACTTCGCGGCCTACTGGGCCGTCCCGATGCTCACGAAGGGGCAGCTGCAGGGCGTGATCGAGCTCTACGCCAAGCGCGCGTTCGTGCCCGACGCGCAGTGGTTCGAGTTCCTCGAGACCTTCGCGGACCAGGGCGCGATCGCGGTGGAGAGCGCGCTGCTCTTCCGCTCGCTCGAGCGCTCCAACGCCGAGCTGCAGCTCGCGTACGACAAGACCATCGCCGGTTGGGCGTACGCGCTCGACCTCAAGGACGAGGAGACCGCCGGACACAGCCAGCGCGTGACGCACCTGACCGTGCGCCTGGCGCAGCGTTGCGGCGTCGACCAGCGCGACCTGATCCACATCCAGCGCGGCGCGCTGCTCCACGACATCGGCAAGATGGGCGTCCCCGACTCCATCCTCCTGAAGCGCGGCGAGCTCACGGTCGGGGAGCGGGTGCTGATCGAGCAGCACACCGAGTACGCCCGCGACCTGCTCACGCCGATCGACTTCCTGAAGCCGGCGATCGACATCCCGTACTGCCATCACGAGCGCTGGGACGGCACCGGCTACCCGCAGGGGCTGGCCGGCGTCGACATCCCGCTCGCCGCCCGCATGTTCGCGATCGTCGACGTCTACGACGCGCTCACGAGCGAGCGGCCGTACCGCCACGCCTGGAGTCGCGAAGACACCCTCGAGCACATCCAGCGGGGTGCCGGGTCGCACTTCGACCCCGCGTTGGTCGACGTGTTCATGGCGATGATCCGCGACGGCGACGTTGCAGGCTGAGGCGCCCCGCGCCGACGGTCTGCGGCGCTAGCGTCCGCGCCGCGCCTGGCCGGGTCGTCCGTCCGTCACGCCCGACCACCCGGCGGTGCTAGCGTGACGCTCGTGACACGCGCGCGCCTCCGCATAACCGCGACGATCGTGACGCTCGTCCTGGCTGGGGTCGCCGCCTACACCTTGGGTGTCGCGCTGCGCCCGCCGCCCGTGCTCTCGGGCACCGCGCTCCAGAGCCCGCCGAGCATGGTCGACCTCGAGCTCGTGCGCGGCGACGGCACCGAGATGCGGCTGGGCGACGCGCTCGGCGGCAAGACGACGCTGGTCTTCTTCGGCTTCATGCGCTGCCCCGACGTCTGCCCGTTCACGATGGCTCGGCTGGCGACGCTGTATGCGGACATGGGTCGGCCGGACGACTTGAACGTTGCGATGATCACCGTCGATCCCGAGCACGACGTGCCGGAACTGCTGCAGACCTTCGTCACCGCGTTCCACGAGGACTTCCTCGCCTTCAGCGGCAGCAACGCGCAGATCGCCACCGCCGCACGGGCGTTCTTCGTCGGCTACGCCGGCATCGGTACCGAGACCTTCACGCACACCGACGTCGTGGCCGTGCTCGACCGCCGCGGCTCGCTGCGCTACGTGTACTCGCAGCAGAACCTGCCACGGCTGCCGGTCGACCTCCCGGTGATCCTGGCCCAGTCCGGGTTCTGACCCACATCCCCGGCGGCGCCGCCGCACTGACCGTTCGACGCCGCGCGGGTGTCGCTGGGTCTACGTGGCGCCGCGCCGCTGCCCTGCCTACTTCCGGTGGATCATCAGCACCGCGCACGATGCCGGCAGCGCCGCGAGGAGCGTGCGCGCGAAGCCGCCGAGCGCGGCCTGGTCGGCGTCGCGTTTCGGCAGACCGAGCACGAGCAGGTCGGCGCCCTTCGCGGCCGCGACGACGGTCCCGACCGGGTCGTCGCTGCGGATGCAGGCGCCGCCCACACGGCCTAGCTCGCGCCCCTCGAGGGCGCGGTTGAGCGCCCGTTCCGCTCGTCGACACGAGGCCTCGCTGACGCTCGTCGGCAGCACGCGCAGGAAGGTGACGCTCGGCGTCGCCAGGCGCGCGAGCGCACCCAGGAGACGCGCCCTGAGGGTCTCTTGCTGCGCACCACCCGCGAAGGGCACCACCACGCGCTCGACCCGCTCCAGATGCCAGCCCGGCGGCGCCCGCAGGATCACGACGTCGCTCCCGACGCCAGCGAGGAGGGCGTCGACGTGCGCCAGCGTGGTGGCGTCGTCGAGCTTTGAGAGGCCCAACAGGACGACCTCGCAGGCGTGGGTGCGCGCGACGCGCGTGATCGCCTGCCAGGGGTCGTCGGCCACGACGGTCATCGCCTCGGGTTCGAGGCCCAGCGCCAAGGAGGAGCGCAGCGACGCGCTGAGCACGCGCTGCGCGTTATCGATCAACGCCTCGGCAGCCTCGTCCCCAGCGCGCACCACGACGGTCAGCATGAGCACGCGGCCGACCTCCGGCGGCGCGAGCGCGTGCGCCACCGTCACGAGCGCCTCGGCGTTCTCCGGGTTGGCGATCGGTGCCAGCACCAGCGGCCGGCGTCCGCGGAGGCGCACCAGGTCAGGATCGGCCCCCTCGTGCTCGGCGTCGATCGCCGCCGCCTGGCGCCCGAGGAAGTAGGCGTAGACGGCGAGCCCGAGCACCAGCCAGCCGAGCGTGAGCGCGCCGGCGCTCGGCACCGCGACGGCGTTCGTGAGCGCCAGGGCGACCGTGCACACCGCCGCCACGAGTGGCAACCAGGGCGACAGCGGCGCTCGGAACGGCGCGCTCTCGCTGCTGCGGCGGCGCGCGAGCAGCGCCATCACGTGCGCGAGCGCGAACACGCTCAGGTAGATCAGGCCGGCGGCGCTGCCGGCCGTGGCGACGCTGGGCAGCAGCACCATCACGATCGCCGTGAGGACGGCCGACAGCAGCAACGTGCGGCGCGGCACGCCGCCGGGGCCGAGGCGAGCGAGGGCGTGCGGCAGCGTCCGGTCGCGTGCCATGGCGTGGGCGACGCGCGACGCCGCGAACAGGTTGGCCTGCAGGGCGGTGAGCATGGCGAGCACGGCGCTGGCCGTGACGAGCCAGAAGCCGAACGGGCCCAGGTACGTCCGCGCGGCCTCGGCCACGGTGGTGCCGCCCGTGCGGCCGGCGAAGAACGCCAGCGACTCGCCGGGGGGCACGCCCACCGCGACGATGGCGACGATGATCGGGACGTACAGCACCGTCGCGACGGCGATCGCGATCAGCATCGCGCGCGGTAGGTCGCGCGCCGGTTGCCG
>PWQI01000055.1 GCA_003556805.1 Trueperaceae bacterium
AGGCGCTCGAGCGAGAACTTGACGTCGTGGCCGGTGAAGGGGCTGCCGTCGTGGAAGACGACGCCCTCGCGGAGGGTGAAGCGCCACGCCTCCTCGCCGGCGACCTCCCAGCTCGTCGCCAGGGCCGGCTCGAACTCGCCGTCCGGCGTCTTGAACACCAGGTAGTCGTAGAGGTTGATCAGGACGGCCTCCATGGCCGCGTTGGAGTGGCCGTGGGGGTCGAAGCCGGGCACGTCGATGCCCTGTGCGATCGTCAGCGTCTGCTGGCCGAAGGCGAACGGCAGCAACGCCAGCGTCGCGACGAGCAGCAGTGCGAGGTGTCGGAATCGTCGGATCATGTGGGTCCTCCTCGGGACGGGGGTGGCGCGCTGGGCGCGCGCCGGGTGGGCTGGCGAGGGACTCGGGGCGGACACGATCAGGCGGCGTCCCCTCGGAACTCGGCCGCGGCTGCGGCGAGGACGTCGGGGTCGCGGAACAGGTCGGCGGCGGTGAGGGCGAGGGCGGTGGCGGCCAGGTGCAGGGCGCGCATGCCTGCGCTCGAGGCCGCGGCCGCGGCGAACTCGGGCGTGTGCGCCGAGGTCCCCTCGGGCACCATGGCGACGTACGGATGGATCGCGGGCAGGGCCTGCGAGAGGTTGCCGAAATCGGACGATCCGACGCCGCCGACCGCCAACGGCTCGACCACGGGCTCGCCTTGCGCCTCGAGGTGCGCCTCGAACCGCGCCGCGAGGGTCCGGTTGATCTTGCGTTCGGCGTACGCGAGGCCTTCCTCGAACTCGACGGTCGCGCCGACCGAGGCCGCGGCACCGCGCGCGGCGGCGTACACGCGCTCCTTGAGCTCGTCGACGTAGACGTGGGAGCGGTGGCGGATGATGAACTTCGCTTCGGCGTAGGCCGGGGTGACGTTGGGCGCGTCGCCGCCGTGGGTGATGACGCCGTGGATGCGGGTCTCGTCGCGGACGTGTTGGCGCAGCGCGTTGACGGCGTTGAAGGTCTGGATGCAGGCGTCGAGCGCGTTGATGCCGAGGTGCGGCGCCGCGGCCGCGTGGGCGGCCTTGCCGAAGAAGCGCATGGTCGCGCGCGTGGCGGCGAGCGCCCCACGCACGGTCATGGTGCGGGCGCCGGGGTGGAACATCAACGCGGCGTCGACGCCGTCGAACACGCCGGCGCGCAACATCAGGATCTTGCCGCCGCCCCCCTCCTCGGCCGGCGTGCCGATCACGAGCAGCTCGCCGGCGCCGGCGTCGAGCGTGCTCGCCAGCGCCCGTGCCGCGCCGAGCGCCGCGGCGCTGATCAGGTTGTGACCGCAGGCGTGCCCGAGGCCGGGGAGCGCGTCGTACTCGGCGATCAGGGCGACGCGGGGGCCACCGGGGCCGAAGCGGCGGCGGGCGACGAAGGCGGTCTCGAGGTCGGCGACGGGGGCCGTGACGTCGAAGCCGGCGTGGCGTAAGGCTGTGACGAGTCGGCCGGCGGAGCGACGCTCCTCGAACGCCGTCTCGGGGTGCGCGTGGAGGTCGAGGGCGAAGGTCTCGAGGTCGGCGCGCTGCGCGTCCACGGCGGCGGCGACGACATCGGTCGCCATGAGGGACGATCGGCTCATGTGACGACCTCGCTGCTTCCGCGGGTGGTGTCGATGGCGGTCATCGGCCCCCTTCCGGTCACGTGTTGCGCTTAGCGCAACGGTGTTGCGAATGCGATATGCTGCAGTGAACACCATCCGGCGCCCGCCTGTCAATGCGGCCCGCCGAGGAGGATCCGATGTCCCATCGAGACGGCGTCGCTGCGGTGGACCGTGCCATCGCCATCGTCGAGGCATTCCAGGACGGCGATACCGCACTGTCGCTCGGCGAGCTGGCGCGCCGGACGGGGCTGATCAAGAGCACCGTCTTGCGGCTCGCCGCCTCGCTCGAGCGCGCCGGCTGCCTGCAGCGCAGCGACGCCGGCTCGTACCGCCTGGGACCGACGCTCTTTCGACTGGGCGCGCGCTACCAGGCCAGCTTCAACCTAGGTGACCACGTCATGCCCGTGCTCGAGCGCCTGTCGGCCGCGACGGGCGAGAGCGCCTCGCTCTACGTCCGCGAGGGCGACGTGCGGGTGTGCCTCCACCGCGTGCACTCGATGCGGCACCAGCTGCTGCACTTCCTACGGGTGGGGACGCAGTTCCCCTTCGACACCGGGGCGTCGGGCAAGGTCATCGCGGCGTTCACGCAACCGGGCGAGGGCGGCATCGACACGCGCGAGCGACTCGTGGCGCGCTCGGTCGCCGACCGCACCATCGTCCAGACCGCGGCGGTCTCGGCGCCCGTGTTCGACGCAGCCGACGCGTTCCTCGGGGCGCTGAGCCTGGCAGGGCCGTCGATGCGGTTCACGGAGGCGGCGCTCCCGCGCTTGGAGCGCGCCGTGCTCGAGGCGGCGCGCGACGTGACCACCTCGCTGGGCGGGCCCGTCGAGGGGTACGCGGCCGCGCTCGAACGCCTCGGTTGACCGCCCGTGCCCCTGTGGCTCAGTTCTTCTGGGCGCCCGCCAGGTCGATCAGGTCCTGCACGCTCAGCACCTGTCCCGCGTGGACGGCCTCGAACTGCGGCGACACCAGGTAGCGCTTGAGCAGGTCGAAGGCGTGCATCACGACCTCGGCGTCCTCGTCGTCGAACAACACCAGTTCGTTGCCCGACGGCATGAACGCCACGAGCTCGGTGTAGGCGGGCTGCGCCTCGCCCGAGGTCACGGACTCGGCTGGGGCGTCCTCGGGGAACACGTCGAGCACGTCCAAGTGCTCCAGGACGTCGAGGTTCACGAGCTGCCCGTCGGCGGAGAGGAGCCAGGTTGCCATGCGGCGCATCATACGCCCGGGTCGGCTCGGGTGGAGGCCGCATCGGCCGTGCGCCGCTCGTAGCGCAGGCCCACACACGTGCGGGGGGCGAACCCCGGCCAGACGCGGGGGTCGTCGTCGCCTTCGACGGCCGGGAGCCACGGTGTGCCGGGGGCGCCGAGCGCGACCGCGGTCGCCCGCGCCGCGCCCTCGAGGTAGCCGTCCATGGCCTCGCCGCCCAGGTGGCGCCCCAGGAACGCGGTGCACACGTGCTGCAGCACGCCGAGCACCCGCCACGGATCCCAGACCGGGTCTGCGTAGTGCCACCAGTCGTCCTCTCGCCCGGGATCCGCCGCCTCGGGCGGGGCAGGGATCGGGCCGACGTTGTGGCGCGCCAGCTCGAAGGTGAGCAGGTCGCGCGGCGCCGAGGTCGAGTCGCGCCAGACGCGCCGGATGCCGCCATCGTAATCGGAGACGTCATCTTCGCTGCCCGCAGCAATCAACAGCGGCGTGCGCACGTGCACCAGCGAGCGGGCGTCCCAGACGCGGTGGCCGCCCCACGGGGCGAAGAGCACCGCCGCGCGGACGCGGGGTGCCACACGC
>PWQI01000112.1 GCA_003556805.1 Trueperaceae bacterium
AGGTGATGCGTGGGCCCTCTTCAACGTCGTCGTGCCACGGCCAACGCACGCACTCCGGAACGTCGGGGAAGACGACGACGTCCGCCGCGCCAGGCTTGCCCTTCATGACGAGGGTCACGATCTCACTATCGCGCAGCAGGTCGCTCGCGGCACGCAACGGCGCTGGTGACGCTGACATCATTCACCAGCAGCACACGCAGCCCGCGCACATCCGGGAGGCCGCCCTGGCTCTCGGGCGTCGCGCGCACCGGCGCACTCTCCCTTCCTCGAGGCCGGCCGGACGTAGGCGAGCGATCCATAACGGGCCCATAACCAGGACCTCCGTAGGTTGTCGGGCGTAGGAGGTCCGTATGCGCATCGGAAGCACGTGTCGCGCTCGACCACCGTCACGCTGCGTTCGGCAGCGTTCGACGTCCGCCACGGCGGGGAGAGAGCCTCGAGACCGACACGCGATCGCACATCGGCTGGTGATAGCGCTGGCCATCGCTCTCGCGATGGCGCTGCCGACCGCGACTACTGCGGCGCCCGGGCCGACGTTCGCATTGAGCGCGGCCATGGACGCGGTGGCATCCGCTACCCACTCTGGGGACGTGGTCGATCGTCGCGCGCCGCTGTCCGGCGTGATCGACCTCGGTGCGGTCCACGCGCGCTCCGGCAGCCACTGGGACCGCGCACTGCTGGTCGCCTCGCTGCTCGGGCCCGACGCCGAGGTGCGCTACGCCGTCGGCGCCCTCGGCGGCAGTGGGCCGTCGACCGAACTCGTGTCGCTCCGCATCGATCTCGCAGCACACGCCCCCGACCGGCCCGCGCTCACGTCGACGCGCGTGCTGCTCGACCGGTCGCAACCGGTCGCACGGTCTGCCGGCGCGCTGAGCGCCGACGGCCTCGCCACCCTGCCCACCGATGGTCGCCCGTCCGCCTTGACCGCTCTCCACCACGTGCTGGTGTCGACGGGCGCCGCGAGCCCTCGCGGACACGCGCTGGAGCGAGCGTTCACGGCCGACTTCATCGGGAGCACCCTGCTGGACGAGGAGGCGGCCGGCGAGGTCACGTTGCAGGGGATCCTGTTCGCGCTGGCGCTCGTGGATCGCGCGCTCGGTCTCGTGTCGGAGAGGCTGATCGTACCGGGTCTTGCGGCGGTCGGTTCCCGCGCCTTCATCGGCGCTCCGCGCATCTACCTCATGAGTCTCGACTTCGATGCGGAGCGCGAGGTGTGGTCACGGACGATCGATCTGGTGCTCGACGACGTCGACGTCGTGACGCCGAACGGCGCGGTACGCGACGCTGCGGCCCGGCACCGCCTGTGGTACGGCGTCGTCATGAGTGCGCTGGAGACCGAGGCGGTCATCCTGCAGCTCCGAGGCATGGACGAGGAAGGCGCGCAGGTCGTCAGCGCGAGCACGCGGATGCCGGGCGCGCGTCTCCAACTGCTCCAGCCTACGGATGCCGGGGCCGCCCGTCTCGCGGGCCCGGCGCTGTCGCGTGCCCTCGTACCCGGACACGTAGCGGTCACCGTGGACGGGTCGGACGTGTTCTGATCGTTGGATCTCGTGACCGGCACGACCCGTGCGGTCCTCGAGCCGGGGATCCGCGGAGCGAACCTGAGCACCAAGGGGACTCGTCCCGGATGCGAGCACCGAACCGCGCCACCGCCGTCACAGACGCGTCCGAGCCACATCAACGAGCCACCACGCCCGCGTCCGAGCTACGAGTTCACGCGCCGCCGCCAAGGAGGCCAGGAGTACGTGGTGCTCCTCGGGTGCGTCTCGCTGCCCGTCTGGATGTCGATCCGGATGGCCAACACGCTCGTGGTCAGCACGGCCGTGGGCATCGCGGTCGGACTCCTCGCGGGGATCACGGCCGTCGCGTCGTGAAGGGTCGGCATCACCCGGGCAGCGCGCCACGCCGCGGCGTCGACGACCGACCATCAGGTACGACGCCGCTTCATGTCTGCGGTTCGCCGTCCTCCAGGTCGAGCGTGCGCACGGTGCCCGACCCGCACAGCGACCTCGCTGTCGCCTCTCCCGCGCGACGGGGTCGCTACGCCCGTTCGGCGACGCTGAGCAGGTACGTGTTTTCGATGACGGCGCTCGCGTCATCGCCGCGGTCGTAGCGGCGGAACACGTCCTCGATGTGGTTGCGGTAGTGGCCGTCCTCCGACGCCGCCGATGCCTTGATGGCCGGGCCGAAGTGCGTGAGGAAGACGTCGACCGCATGGTCGATCGAGCGGAAGTATTGGTAGGCGGGTCGTTCCTGGATGTCGAGCGACGCGATGTCCGCTCCAAGCAGGCTGCGCAGGCCCTCCGCTGTCCCCCAGCGGAGGGGAGAGGCAAGGCCGGCCGGCGGCGGTACGTACTTCGCGTTGACCGCGAAGAAGTCGCCGCTCCAGCCGAAGGGTGGCGGGCTCGCCAGGGCGATCCTGCCCCCGGGTTTGCAGACGCGTAGCAGTTCTCGTGCGGCGCGTTCCTGGTTGGGAGCGAACTGGACGCCGTAGACGGAGAGCACCGCATCGAAGCTCGCGTCCGGGAACGGCAGCTCCTGGGCGTCGCCCACGACGAAGTCGACGTCCATGGCTTCGGCCCTCGCGCGCGACCGGGCTCGCTCGATGAGCGACTCGACGTAATCGAGGCCCGTGACGTCGCAGTAGCGTCTCGCTGCGACGAGCGCCGCCGTGCCGCTGCCACATGCGACGTCGAGCACCCGTTCGCCGCCGCGGAGGTCGGCCGCCTCGCAGAGCGCCTCGGCCATCACCACGTTCAGGCGTGCGATCTGGTGGAAGTCGCCCTCCGACCATGTCTCCTGCTGCCGTGCGGTGATCGTCGCGAAGTCGGGGGTGTGCTGGTCTCGATCGTGGGTTGCTTGCTCGCTGGAGATGGGCATGTCGCCTCCTGTTCCGGGGGTTCGAGGGCCGGCCGCGCCCGCGCTTCGTGGGCCCGCTGGATCGGTAGGGGATCACCCTAGACGCCTTCGGGGGCACGTTTCCAGAGTCGATCCGAGCACGTTCGGGCCGTTCAGATCAGTTCCCGAAAGGTCGAGGGACGGATCGCGGTGGTTCGAGACACCGTGGTTCAGGTCGCTCTCCCAAGCTCGGACCATCGAGCGATATCGAGCTGTGATATCATCACGAATGACAGGAACGCGGCCACGGAAACGAAACCCGCACGCACGGAGCACGACGCGCGTCGGGGCGGGGCTCACGGGTTCGGATCGAACTGGGTGAGGAGTCACCCCATGACGTACAAGGGCTACAGCGCGAAGGTCGCGTTCGACGCGGACGCCGAGGTCCTCCACGGCGAGATGATCGGCCTGCGAGACGTGATCACGTTCCAGGCGACCTCGGTCGAGGGCCTCAAGGAGGCCTTCCGCGACTCCGTCGACGATTACCTCGCCTGGTGCGC
>PWQI01000116.1 GCA_003556805.1 Trueperaceae bacterium
CGAGCGCCTGGAAGCGCGCGAGGAAGGGGTGGCCCTCGACGGGGTGGGCGAGTTCGAAGTACTCCTCGCGCTCCGCCTGCGGCCAGTACAGGTACTCGAACAGCTCCGGCAGCAGGATCAGACGCGCACCACCCGCGGCGGCCTCGCGCACGCGCGCCTCGGCGGACGCCACGTTCGCGTCGCGATCGTCCGTCATCGCCATCTGCACCAACCCCAGGCGCAGCGTGCCGGCGCTCGCGTCAGCCATGGTCGACCTCCCCGGCGGGCTGCTGCTGCGTGACGCAGTGCCAGGCGCCGCCCCCGGTGATCAGGCGCGACGCCGGCACACCCACCACCTGGCGGTCCGGGAAGAGCGGGCGCAGCAGCTCCAGCGCGCGCTCGTCCAGGGGATCCTCGAAGGTCGGCACCAGCACCACGCCGTTGGCGATGTAGAAGTTGGCGTAGCTCGCGGCCAGGATCCGGCCGTCCGGCAGCCGGCGCTGCTGCGGCAGCGGCAGCGGCACCACCGTGAACGCTTCCTCGTCGGGCGTTCGCAGGGCGAGGAGCGTCTCGAGGTTCGCCTGCAACGGAGCGAAGTTCTCGTCCGAGGGGTCCTCGCTGACGGCGCACACCAACGTCGCGTCGTCGCAGAAGCGGACGATCGTGTCGACGTGACCGTCGGTGTGATCGCCTTCGAGCCCGCGCTCGAGCCACACCACCTGACGCACGCCCAGCCCGGCGCGCAGCAGCGCCTCGGTGTCGGCCTCGTCCAGCTGCGCATTGCGCGTCGGCGCGAGCAGGCACGAGCGGGTGGTGATCAGCACACCCTCGTCGTTGACCTCGACGGCGCCGCCCTCCATCACGAAGGGGAAGGCGAAGCGCCGCATGCCGAGTTCACGTGCGACCGCTGCGGGCACCAGCGTGTCGCGCCCGGCCTCGTACTTCCCGCCCCAGGCGTTGAACACCCAATCGGTGAGCGCCACCTGGCCAGCGCCGTTCACCAGGAAGATCGGACCGTTGTCGCGGAACCAGGCGTCGTCGAGCGGCACGCGGTGATAGCGGACGTTGGCCGGGTCGGCGGCGGCGCTCTGCAGGCGCGCCTTGGCGTCCGCCTCGGCCTCCGCGTCGGCGACGTTCACGACGACGCTCTCGAAGCGCGACAGGAGCGCGACCATGGTCGCGAACTCGGAGCGCACCCCGTCCAACTCGCCCTCCCACAGCTCGTCGTCGCTGGGCCACGTGGTCCAGGTGGCGGCGTGCGGCGTCCACTCGGCCGGCATGCGGTAGCCGAGGTCGACGGGGGTGGGGTGGTCCAAGTCGAACATCGCGTCTCCTGACGGCGCCCCATGGCGCGGGCGCGGCGCGGCTCGATGGTAGCACCCGCACTCGTGAGCGGCCGACGCGTGCCTAGGCGCGTACCTGCTACCGTAGCTGGCGGTGCCGCCGGCATGCGGCGGCGGACACGCTCACGCGCGCGCTCGGAGGACACGCCTTGGCCCACGCCACGCTCGACACGCCGTTCACCATCGCCGACGCCGAGGAGCTCTACAGCATCTCGGCCTGGGGCAGCGGATACTTCCGAGCGGGCACAGGCGGCGACATGGAGGTCATGCTCCGCAGCGACCCGAGCCAGGCCGCGTCGATCCACGGCATCGTCGAGTCGCTGCGCGAGCGCGGCCATCAAGTCCCGATGATCGTGCGTTTTCCGCAGCTCATCGAGGATCGGCTCGACCGCATCAACCAGTCCTTCGCGGCGGCGGTCACCGAGGCCGGGTACGAGGCGCACTACCAGGGCGTCTACCCCGTCAAGGTCAACCAGCGCCGCATGGTGATCGAGACCATCGCCGAGTACGGCGCGCGCTACATGACCGGCCTCGAGGCCGGGAGCAAGGCCGAGCTTGCGCTGATCCTCGTGCAGGACACGCACCCCGAGGCGCTCATCTGCTGCAACGGCTTCAAGGACGACGACTTCGTCCGTTTGGCGCTGTGGGGACGGAAGCTCGGCAAGCCCGTCGTGATCACGCTCGAGAAGTACGCCGAACTCGAGCGTGTGCTGCGCGTCGCGCGCGAGATGGGCGTGCCCCCCGTGATCGGCATCCGCTACCGGCTGCACGCCAAGGGTGCGGGACAGTGGGAGGCGTCGGGCGGCGACGGCGCCAAGTTCGGCCTCACCAGCACCGAGCTCATCGACGCCGTGCGCGTCCTGCGCGAGCAGGACATGCTCAGTGCGTTGCAGATGATCCATTGCCACGTCGGCAGCCAGCTCACCGACGTGCGCAAGATCAAGGTCGCGGTGCGCGAGGCGGCCCAGGTCTACGTCGACGTGCGCGCCATGGGCGCCGACGTCCGATACCTCAACGTCGGCGGCGGCCTCGCCGTCGACTACGACGGCTCCAAGACCACCTTCGAGGCCTCCGCCAACTACGGCATCCAGGAGTACGCCGACACCGTCGTGTACACGATCAAGGAGGTGTGCGACGACGGTGGCGCGCAGCACCCCGTGATCGTGACGGAATCGGGGCGGGCGCTCACGGCGCACCACGCGGTGCTGGTGATGCCGGTGATCGACGCGATGGGCCCCACGCGCACGCCGCACGAACTGCCGCCACTCGACGGCGAAGTGCATCAACTGGTGCGCGACATGCGCGAGTTGGCGCGCAGCGTGTCGATCAAGACCTACCGCGAGGTGTACAACGAGGCGGTCTCGAACAAGGAGACGATGCATGCGCTCTTCGACCTTGGGTACCTGACGCTGCTCGAGCGCGCGTACGTCGAGCAGCTCTTCCAACAGGTGCTCACCAAGGTCGCCAAGGTGATCGAGCAGCTCGAGTACGTGCCCGAGGAGCTCGAGGCCCTGCCCAAGCGGCTGGCGGACACCTACGTGTGCAACTTCAGCCTGTTCCAGGGCATGCCCGACCATTGGGCGATCGGGCAGCTCTTCCCGATCGTGCCGCTGTCACGCCTGAACGAGCGGCCGGCGCGCGAGGCCACGCTGGTCGACATCAGCTGCGACAGCGACGGCAAGATCGACAAGTTCATCGACCTGCGCGACGTACGCGCCACGCTGCCGGTGCACGAGTTGCGCAAGGGCGAGCCGTACTACCTCGGCGCCTTCCTCACCGGCGCCTACCAGGACGTGCTGGCCAACACGCACAACCTCTTCGGCCGCGTGAACGAGGCGCACGTGCGCCTCGAGCCGGGTGGCTGGCGCGTCGAGCTGCTGGTGAACGGGCAGAAGGCGCGGCGCGTGATCCAGAACATGGGTTACGAGGTCGACACGCTGCACGGCTGGCTGCAAGAGGAGATCCGCGAGAGCGAACAGGCCGGCATCGCGCTCTCCGACGAGGAGAAGCGCGCGCTGGTCGAGCTCTACGACGCGGAGCTGGTGGGCTACACGTACCTCGAGCAGGTGTAGGCG
>PWQI01000042.1 GCA_003556805.1 Trueperaceae bacterium
TCGCTTCGAGCAGCCGCTCCTGGATCCACTGCTGGGCTTCCGCTCCTGAGGGGACCACGCCGAGTTGTTGAAGTTGGCCGAGCCGGTCGTGCTCGCCCCATCCTGTCATGATCTTGCCGTCGACCACGCGCGCCCAGACCATGCCGGTCATGGTCACCATGCGGCCGGTGGCGACGTGCCGGTGGCGGTTGGTCGTCCGAACGACCACCGTGTCTCCTAGCACCATCGCCTCGTCGATGGAGACGGACCGCTCGTCGAACGCGTCGCCCTGCGCCTGAGCGATGAGCGTCGCGCGGTCGCGACGCTGGCCGTACATGACGTCGTAGAAGTCGGGCGCGAGCACCTCCTCGAAGATGGCGGGGTCGCCCGTCGCCCAGCCGTCGAGGTAGCGCCGGACGACGGCGAGTGGGTCGGTCTGCGGAGCGTCGCGCTGCGTCATCGTCGTACCTCCACGGTCGGGGCTTCACACCTTCGTCGATGTGGTCGGCCTCACGGTCCGATACCCGCGTGGAGTTGTCAAGCGGCTGTGATGAGTCCCAGCCGGGATCGACGTGGGTCCGGCAGGGGCGGTGCGTGCTGTCTCACGACGTGCATGCCAGAAGGGAGCCTGCGGGTCCGCGATCCGTCAACGCGGCACCCACACCGACACCGAGCGGCCGCGGCAGCGGAACTCGGCCCAGCCGGCGTCGTCGCTGACGACGGCGTCCTCGACGCGCTCCGTGATGTCGACGTAGGTGGTGTTGGGCGCGCCGACCCGCATCCGCTTGGTGGCGTCATGGGCGTTGCTCAGCAGCACGGCCAGGCCGCCGGGGTGCTCCTCGGTGCCGCTGCGCGTCCAACCGATGCAGTGCGGGTCGTCGAAGTGGTCGTGCTGCTCGCCGTACGCGTGGCTGCGGCGCGCCTGCAAGAAACGGTCGATCATCCAGCGATGGCTCTCGATCACGATCTCGTGCTCCTGCCCGTCGGGGCCCACGTCGGCGTAGGTCGCACCGTCGTAATCGGGTTGGAACACGCACGGGTAGCCGCCGCGCCGCAGCAGGATCGCCGCGTACGCGAGCGGGGTGAACCACGCCTCCACCACCGACTCGAGCGACTGCAGCGGCTGCGTGTCGTGGTTGCTCACGAGCGTCACGGCGAGGTCCGGGTGGTCCTTCACCAGGCTGCGGTCGAAGAGGGTGCGGAGGTCGAAGCCGTCGTCTGCGCGGCTCGCCTCCGCGAACGCGTAGTGGAGGCCCGTGTCGAACAGCATCATGCTGCCGTCGGTCGTGCCGAGGAAGTGCGTCAGTGCCTCGCCGACGGCCGACCAGTACTCGCCGACGGCGAACAGGGGGCGCCCACTGCGCTGGCGGAGGTGCTCGAGCCACTCGACGAAGAAGCCCGCCTCGACGTGCTTGACGGCGTCGAAGCGGAACCCGTCGACGCCAGTCGTCTCCAGGTACCACTCGCCCCAGTGCTGCAACTCCGTGCGCACGTCGGGGTTGTCGATGTCGAGGTTGCACCCCATCAGGTAGTCGAAGTTGCCCTTCTCGAGGTCGACGTTCTCACGGAAGCGCTTGCCCTCGAACAGGTAGACCGCGGGCGTGCCGTCCGCGAGCGAGTTGGCATCGGTGGCGTTGAAGTGCCACCAGTGCCACTGCAGTTCCGAGTAGGCCCCTTGGCGGCCGGGGAAGTCGAAGTGTGTCCAGGCCCGGATCGTCTGCAGCTCGCCGATCGGACGGTTCCTGTCGGCGGGGTCGAACGGCGTGGCCTGGAACGTCTCCTCGTGATCGCCACCGAGCTTGTGGTTGATGACCACATCGGCGTAGACCCGGATCCCCGCGGCGTGCGCGGCCTCGATCGCCTGGAGGTACTCCTCGCGGGTGCCGTACTTGGTTCGCACCGAGCCCTTCTGGTCGAACTCACCCAGGTCGAACAGGTCGTAGACGCCGTAGCCGGTGTCGAAGCCGCCGGCCGCCCCCTTGTAGGCCGGGGGCAGCCAGACCGAGGTGACGCCGGCCGCGGCCAACGCGGAAGCCTCCCGGGTGAGTTGCCGCCACAGCGAGCCGTCGGCGGGCGTGTACCAGTGGAAGTACTGCATCATCACGCCGTTGAACTCTTGCATCGCTCCTACTCTGGCACGTGCTCGCGCTACAGCGCGGTCCCGATGCAGCGGGTCGCGACCGGCAGCCAACCGCTGGCGCCGATCCGTCGACGCGACCGCGAGTCGCCGGTGTCGCAATACACTGGTCTCGCGTTTCGACGGTACGACGGCAGCCGGCGCGCGTGGGATGGCGGCGTCAGACAGGGTCGACGAGGGGCGGACGTGATGAGCGGAGATCGAACCGACAACCGGGCGTGCTGTGCGCACTCGCGCGATGCCGTCGCGAGCAGCGTCGGCGTGGCCGCCGCCGCGGATGCCCTCGGCGGCGCGACCCGGTTGGCCGTCGCCACGACCGCCTCGACCGCCTCGACGGGTGCGTCGCGCCCGACGTTGGACGCGCGCGTGCGACTTCCCGGTGGCGTGTTCCGCATGGGCACCGACGCGCCGACGTTCGTCCTGGACGGCGAGGGCCCGGTGCGTCGGGTCCGCGTCCCGCCGTTTGCGATCGACGCCGGCGCGGTGCGCGTGGCACGCTTCGCGGCGTTCGTCGACGCCACCGGTTACGTCACCGACTCCGAGCGCTTCGGATGGTCGTTCGTCTTCCACGCGTTCGTGCCGCCAGGTACCCGCGTCGGCGGCGCGCCGGCCGCTGCACCGTGGTGGCGGCAGGTGTTCGGCGCAACGTGGCGGACGCCCGAGGGCCCGGAGAGCGACGTCGCCGAGCGCATGGACCACCCCGTCGTGCACGTCAGCTGGAACGACGCGGCGGCGTTCGCGGCGTGGGCAGGGGGCCGGCTGCCGTCCGAGGCTGAGTGGGAGTACGCGGCACGCGGTGGGCTCGACCAGGCCGTCTTCCCGTGGGGCGACGAGCTCGAACCGGGCGGCGAGCATCGCTGCAACGTGTGGCAAGGAACGTTCCCGGACCGCGATGAGGCCGCCGACGGTTACTCGGGGACGGCGCCGGTCGACGCGTACGCACCGAACGCCTTCGGGCTCTACGGGGTCACGGGGAACGTCTGGGAGTGGTGCGCGGATCGGTTCTCGGCGACGCACGACCGCGGGGCGCTCGACGACCCGCGGGGTCCCGCCGTGGGTCAGGGTCGGGTGATGAAGGGCGGCTCGTACCTCTGCCATGCGAGCTACTGCAACCGCTACCGGGTGGCTGCGCGCACGCTCGCGGCGGAAGACGATGCGCTCGGCCACGTAGGCTTCCGGGTCGCGTACTCGCACGGGCCCGACGTCCGGCAGCGGACGTGACCTGACGGCGCTCTGGGACACACGACGTGCCTCCGCTCTTGCAACGACGGAA
>PWQI01000439.1 GCA_003556805.1 Trueperaceae bacterium
AAGACGCTCAGGAACATCCAGAGCATCTATGTCAAGGACATGCAGGCCATCGTCGAGAACGATCGGATCGTGCAGTACCGGATCAACGCGAAGATCTCGTTCCTGCTCGACGGGGACGGCTGATCGTACTCGGACCCAGCAGGGCGTAGTCACGCGCTGCCGCGAACCATGTGCGGCAGCGCGGCTTCGCCCGATGGGTGGGAGACACGTCATGCAGCACGCATTCACGCGACTCACGGGTCTCGTGGTCGCGCTCGCCGTCGTCGCGATCACGTCGGCAGGCGCACGTTCTACCCCCATCGCCGGGACCTGGGAGGGCCAGATCGAGGCGCCGCCGCCCCTCGAGGTGGTGGTTCGGTTCGAGGTCGACGCCGGTGTCGCAGCGGGCACCATCGACATCCCCGCGCAGGGCGCATCCATGCTGACGCTCGAGGAGATCGAGGTGGACGGCGACGCCGTGCGTTTCGTCATTGCCGGTCTCCCAGGCACGCCGACCTTCGAGGGCACGCTCGACGACGAGGTCATCGCCGGCACGTTCAGCCAAGGCGACGCGAGCTTCCCGTTCGAGCTCGAGCGGGTCGACGTGGACGCCGATCCGCGCGAAGCGTCGGACGCCGATGCGGCGGCGCCAGCCGCACCGGGCCCGGGACCCGCACCGGTCGACCCGGCCGGAGAGCCGGCCGATGCCGTGGACGTGTACGAGGATCCGGCAGGCGTGTTCACCGTCCCCGTCCCGACGGGCTGGACGGTCGAGGAACGTGACGAGCACCTCGCGCTGGTCTCGCCCGATGGCGGCATCAGGCTCTTGCTCCTCACGTTCGGCGACGACGACCTCGAGGCCGTGATCGAGCGGGCGTGGGCGACCGTCGACCGCGAGTTCGACGTGCCGGTCGATGCGGTGCTCGAGCCGCCCTCGGACCCCGGCATCGAGCGGACCGCGGTCGTGAACTACGACGCCCCGAGCGGCGAGGTGTACCAGGCGATCGCGCAGTTGCACGAAGGTGTGGTGCACGTGCTGTTGGTGGACGCCGAGCTCGAGGCCGTGCAGCGCCGCGGCACCCAGATCAACCTGATCTTCAGCGGCTACCGCATCGTGGCGCTCGAGGAGCCCGAGCTGACAGGCGTCGAACCCCGCCCCGTGGGCGACGTCCTGGACGAGCTCGAGGCGTTCATCGACCAGACGCTGCAGGCGTTCGGCATCCCCGGCGCGGCGGTCGCCATCGTCCAAGACGACGAGGTGGTGTACACCTCCGGGTTCGGCGTGCGTGGCGCTGGTAGCGACGCGATGACGGCCGACACCCACATGATGATCGGCTCGGCCGGCAAGACCATCACCACCATGCTCATGGCGGCGCTGGTCGACGAGGGGCTGTTCGACTGGGACACCCCGGTGGTCGAGGGGCTGCCGGAGTTCGCGGTCGCCGACCCAGAACTGACCGAGTCGATGGTGATGTGGCACCTGGTGTGCGCCTGCTCGGGTGTACCGCGCCGCGACTTGGAGTTGCTGTTCAACGCCGACGAGATGGCGGCAGAGGACGTTGTCGAATCGCTCGCCACGTTCGAGTTCTTCACCGAGTTCGGCGAGGCGTTCCAGTACAGCAACCAGCTCGTCGGCACCGGCGGGTTCGCCGCGGCCGCTGCGGACGGCGCCGCGTGGGGCGACCTGTGGCAGGGCTACGCCGACTCGCTGGAGCGGCGCGTGCTCGAGCCGATCGGCATGCCTCACACCACGCTGTCGTTCGAACACGTGGTCGAGCGTGCGGAGCACGCGCGCCCGCATCAGCTCGACCTAGACACCGGCGGATACGGTGAGGTCTCGCTGGACGTCGAGCGGCTGCTGGTGCCTATCGCGCCGGCCGGAGCGCACTGGTCGACGGCCGAGGACATGGCGCGCTACATGCTCACGCAGCTCGGCGTCGGCGTGACGCCTGATGGAACGCGCGTAGTGTCCGCAGAGCAGTTGCGCACCACGTGGGAACCGACCGTACCGATCACCGCAACGGCGAGCTACGGGCTCGGTTGGATCGTCGGCGAGTATCGCGGTGTGCGTGTGCTCTCGCACGGAGGCAACACGCTCGGCTTCACGTCGGACTTCGCGTTCATGCCGGACGTGGGCGTCGGCGTCGTCGTGCTGACCAACGCACAGGGCACCAACCTGTTCAGCGAGGCCGTGCGCGAGCGGCTCTTCGAGCTGGTGTTCGAGCAACCGAGCCAGGCGGAGGCGTACGTGGCGTTCGGTCTGGAGCAGACCGAGCAGATGCTGGCCGACCTCCAGGATCCGCTGCGCTCCGATGTCGACGAAGCGGCCGTGGCGCCGTACCTCGGCACCTTCGCGTCGCCCGTGCTCGGCACGATCACGCTCGCGTTCGAGGACGGGGTGCTGACGCTGGATGCGGGTGAGTTCCGCACCGAGCTGCGCCCATCGGTCGACGACGAGGGCGAGATCGAGCACTACGTCGCCATGCAGGGTCCGGTGGCGACCGCGGCGTTCGAGTTCACGGAGGAGGAGGGCGACAGCGTGATCGTGCTCGGCGAGGGTGTGGTGTCGTACACCTTCGTACGGGTCGAGTAGCTCCCGGCACGGCGCCGTCGCTGCGCTGGCCGTGAGGAGGGACGATGCACACGAAGACCATCTACGAAGCCGTCGGAGGCGCCGACGGGGTGCTTAGCCTCGCACGCGCCTGGCACGAGCGGGTCATGGCCGACGAGATCGTTGCGCACGCGTTCGCTGGGGGGTTCCAACCGAACCACATCGAACGGCTCGCGGCCTACTGGGGCGAGGCGTGGGGCGGACCGCAGATCTACAGCGAGCGCTACGGCACGGAGTCGGACGTGGTCCGGATCCACAGCGGCAACGGTCCCCACGAGGAGATGGACCACCGTTCCATCGCGTGCCTCGAGCGCGCGATGGACGACGTCGAACTCGTCGACCCGCGGCTCAGGCACGTGTTGCTCGACTACTTCACGTGGGCGACGACGACCACGATGGCGGCCTATCCGACCGACGCGAGCGCCGTACCCGACGGCCTGACCATCCCGCTCTGGTCCTGGGACGGCTTGCGGCGGGGACCGTGAGGCGCCGCCAGTCGCCTGTGCCCGCTGACGCTCGTGCGCGCCCGTGGTGCGAGGCCACGAGGCGCTAGCCCGCGAGGTGGTGCGGGCACGGGCATCGGCATCGACCGAGCATGACAGGCGGGTGCGGGGTCGTCTCGTACCCTGGAACCACAGGCATGGAGGTTCACACCGAGACGGAGAGGAGAGAGAGCATGGCACCAATGGTGAAAGTCATCGAGGTTCTGGCGCAGTCCGAGACCAGTTGGGACGATGCGGCCAAGGTGGCGCTCGCGGAGGCCTCCAAGACGCTCAGGAACATCCAGAGCATCTAT
>PWQI01000073.1 GCA_003556805.1 Trueperaceae bacterium
CCCTCCGGGCCGAAGCGTTGGACCACCTCGAACTCGGCGTCGTCGAAGAGCTCCGTGTAGAGCGTCAGGGCCTCCTCGGCGCGCCCCGTGAACATCAGGAACGGCGTGACCTTGCTCGGCGCGATGGTGGACATGCTGCTACCCCCTTCGCGGCGCATCGTCGCGCCGCAGCTCCGCTTCGAGGGCGTCGAGACGCTCCTCCCAGAAGCGCTCGTAGCGCGCCAGCCACCGGTACGCCTCTTCGATGCGCTCCGGCGACAGGCGGCAGACGTGCGTTCGGCCGGCGACGGTGCGCTCGACCAGGCCGGCGCGCTCGAGCACCTGCACGTGCTTCGAGGCGGCCGCGATCGAGATGGCGAACGGCTCACCCAACTGCCCCACGGTGCGCTCGCGCTCCGCGAGGTCGGCGAGCATCGCGCGTCGCGTGGGGTGTGCGAGGGCCCTGAAGACCTCGTCGAGCCGATGTTCAACCATCTGGCTGAATATAGTCGGGGCGCTACGCGGACGTCAAGCGTGCCGGCCACGAGCGTCACCCGACCGCCCTCGCGGCGGCTACCGCGAGGACGACGACGCCTTCAACGAGCAGGTCGCTGCCCTCAACGACGAAGACCGACGCTACCTGGCGATCGGCCAACGCATCCGAGACGACGTGGAGTGCGTGGCCGGCGACCGACTCGACGAGGCCTCGGCGAGCCGCGCGTGATCGCCGGGCGGGGTCAGCGCGCCGAGGACCGTGCGCTCCCACGTCCACGAACACGAGCGCCACGCGGCGACCGTCCTGGGTCGCGCGCCGGGACAGCTCGCCCCCAAGGCCCATTCGGCAACTGCGTCGTCGGCCCGCGGAGGCGAGGCGCCATGCGGCACGCAGCGTCGCCGGGTCGCACGTCAGGATCGCCCTCGGACGCACCACCCAACGGGAACACGTAGAGCACGGCGCGCTCCACTTCCTCAACCCCACCGACCGACGCGTACAGCGCTCGTGCGACCCGGTTGTCGTCCTCCGTGGCCACCCACGCTTGGGTGCAGCCGAGCCCGCGACCGCGCGCGAGCAGCGTGCGCACGAGCCGCGCCCCCACGCCGCGTCGCTGGATCGCTGCGGCCACGCCCACCTCGTTGACGAACAACTGCCGCGGCTTGTCGGGGTGCGCGTAGGCGAACCCCGACGCCATCCCCACGACCTCGCCGTCACGCAGGGCGATCGCCAACAGGTTCGCCGGGTTCGCGAAGAAGTCCGCCAGCCACGCGCGCTGCACACGGTGATCGAACACGGCGTCGCCGGCGCGCTCGAGCGCGTCGGCATCGGCCAAGCTCGCCATCCGCACCTCGACCTCGGATTGGCTCATCGGCGCGCAGCGTAGCGCGGCGCGATGGCGCGGTCGGCGGCCTCCTGGGCCCACGTGTTCGCCCACGATCCGGAACGCCGCCTCGGCTCTGGGCGCCGTCGCTTGCGAGCGCGCATCGCTGCGACCCGACGCTCGGCTCGACCCCCGATGCGTCGCCCGGGCACCGCCAGCCCGGCAACCACGGCGGTGTCGCTCGCGCCGAACGCTCCAATGTAGTATCGTTGCTACATTAGGGGTGTGACGTGTCGACGACGATCTCGAGCCGTGAGTTCAACCAGAACGTCAGCGCAGCCAAGCGGGCTGCCGAGTCCGAGCCCGTCATCATTACGGACCGCGGCCGGCCTGCGCACGTGCTTATCTCCATCGACCACTACCGCCGCCTGACAGGCCAGCACGGCACGATCGTGGACATGCTCGCGATGGAGAGCGACCCCGAGTTCGAGCCCGCCCGCCTCGACGCAGGCGAGCTCCGGCTCCCGGACCTCTCGTAGGTGTACCTGCTCGACACGAACGTGGTGTCGGAGCTGCGCAGAGCCGGCACCGGCCAAGCCCACCCCGCGGTGACACGCTGGGCCGAGTCCGTCGATCCGACCATCCTGCACCTCTCCGTGGTCAGCATCATGGAGATCGAGATCGGCATCCTCCGGCTGGCCCGCCGCGACAGCGCCCAAGCCGAGCGGCTTCGAAGCTGGCTCGGCCACCAGGTCCTCACCGCGTTCGCCGGGCGCATCCTGGCCGTGGACCTGCCGGTCGCGATGCGCTGCGCGCAACGGCTCGTCCCCGACCCGAAGGCGGACAGGGATGCGCTGATCGCAGCGACCGCTCATGTGCATAGGCTGACGGTGGTCACCCGCAACACCGCCGACTTCCAGGCCACAGGCGTGGCGCTCCTCGATCCCTGGACCCACGCCCCATAGCGGCGCCGCGGCCTCAGTAGCTTGCGGTCTCGACCTCGCCCGCCCACGAACAGCCGCTTCCCCCGACCCAAGGTGATCGGGTGGATCCGCAGCCACAGCGCGTCCACCAGGTCGTGCGCCAACAGCGTCTGCACCAGCGTCGCGCTCCCGAACACGTGCAGGTCGGGGCCCGGCTCACGCTTGAGCGCCGCGACGCGGCCCGCGACGTCGCCGCTCAGGAACGCCTACGGTCCCCACGCGTGCGACGTCAGCGTGTTCGACGCCACGTACTTCGTTGCCGTCTGCACGCCCGGCCACACGTCGGCATGCCGCGGCCAGTACGGCGCCCAGATCTCGAAGGTTCTGCGCCCCAGCAGCAGGTCGAACGGCAGGTTCATCTGCCGTCGGATGACCTCGGTCTGCGCGGGGTCGGCGTAGGGGCGCACCCAACCGCCGTACGCGAAGCCGCCGCTCGTCTCCTCCCCCGGCCCTCCCGGACCCTGGATCACGCCGTCGAGGGTGACGAACTCGATCACGATCACGCGTCGCATCGTTGCGCTCGCCCACGAACCCGTTCCGATCCCGCCATCCTCGCTGCCGCGTGCGGCCGGCGTGTTGGCGATGCGCTCCACGGGGACCTGCCTCACCTCGCGACCGAGCGTCTGGCGCTCGGACTGAGCGGCCGTGCGTCTGGCGCTCGGACTGAGCGGCCGTGCGTCTGGCGCTCGGACTGAGCGGCCGTGCGCCGACACCCGGTCAGCGCACGTTGCGAGCGGTTCGGCCGACCATCATGGGCCGGGCCCAAGGACGACCCTTCGACGGGCGTGCGGCGGGCGGAGCCGCGACCACCCGCGAGGCCGTGTCGATCCGCTCGTTCATGCGCTCGCCTCCTCGGAGCCGACGTGCTCGTGGTCGACCACGATGGCACCGGGGACGCGCCACCAACGTCGCGCGGCGAGGGGTCCGCGGGTAGAGGGCTCGCGCCTACCGCAGGTAGCGCCGTCGCACCGCCGGCACCAGCACCAGCGCGACGATCGCGATCCCGTTGAGCGCCGTGACGTACTGGATGGGCCAGCGGAACCCGATCAGGAGCCCCTGCACGACCAGCCATACGCCGAGCACCACGCCCAGCGC
>PWQI01000145.1 GCA_003556805.1 Trueperaceae bacterium
CCGGACCTCAAGAGCAACGGCGAGGCCGTCGAGGTCCTGCTCGAGGCGATCGAGAAGGCCGGCTACACGCCGGGTGAGCAGATCTACCTGGCGCTCGACCCCGCGGCGAGCGAGTTCTACCGCGATGGGAAGTACCACCTCGCGGGCGAGGGCGAGGGTGCCGTGCTGAGCTCGGCCGAGTTGGTCGACTACTGGGCCGACTGGGCGAAGCGCTTCCCGATCCTGTCCATCGAGGACGGTCTCGACGAGGACGACTGGGCGGGTTGGGCGGCGTTGACCGCCAGGCTCGGCGACGAGGTGCAGATCGTCGGCGACGATCTCTTCGTCACCAACGTCGAACGCCTCGGCCGCGGCATCGAGGAGCATGTCGGCAACGCCATCTTGGTGAAGGTCAACCAGATCGGTACGCTCACCGAGGCGCTCGACGCCATCGAACTCGCCAAGGGCGCCGGCTACCGCTCGATGATCAGCCACCGTTCGGGCGAGACCGAGGACGCCTTCATCGCCGACCTCGCCGTCGCGGTCAACGCCGGCCAGATCAAGACCGGCTCGGCCAGCCGCAGCGACCGCTTGGCGAAGTACAACCGCCTCCTCGCGATCGAGGCCGAGCTGGGCGAGACCGCCCGCTACCTGGGCCGGAGCGCCTTCCGTTCGTGAGCGCCTCACCACGCCGCACCAAGATCGTCGCCACGCTCGGTCCCGCCACCAGCGACGAGGGGCGCATCAACGACCTCGTCGACGCAGGCGTCGACGTCTTCCGGCTGAACTTCTCGCACGGCGAGCGGGAGGTCCACGAGGCAAACGTGACACGCATCCGCGCCGTCGCGAACGCGCGCGGGCGCGCCCTCGGGATCCTGCAGGACCTGCAGGGTCCGAAGATCCGCGTGGCGCGCTTCGCGGACGGGAAGGTGACGCTCACCCCTGGCGCGACCTTCACCCTCACGTGCGACGACGACGCACCGGGCGACGAGGCGCGGGTCGGCGTCACGTATCAGGGACTGTGCGACGACGTCAAGGCCGGCGACACGTTGCTGCTCGACGACGGGCGGCTGGCGCTGCGTGTCGAGCGTGTCGATAAGGGCGCGATCGTCACCGAGGTGATCACGGGTGGCGTGCTCTCGAACAACAAGGGGATCAACATCCCCGACGCCGACCTCTCGATCCCGGCCCTAACCGACAAGGACGTCGAGGACATGGCCTTCGGCGCCACGCTCGGCGTGGACTGGGTGGCGATGAGCTTCGTGCGGTCGCGCGACGACCTGCTGCTCGCCAGGCACTACATGGCGCGCGCCGGCTCGACGGCGAAGCTGATGGCGAAGATCGAGAAGCCCGGCGCCGTGGAGCGCTTCCCAGAGGTCCTGCGTGAGGTCGACGGGATCATGGTCGCGCGCGGCGACCTCGGCGTCGAGATGCCGCCGGAGCGCGTGCCGCAGATCCAGAAGAAGATCATCCGCGCCTGCCTCGAGGCCGGCAAGCCCGTGGTCACCGCGACGCAGATGCTCGAGTCGATGATCCAGAACTCCACGCCGACGCGTGCGGAGGCCTCGGACGTCGCCAACGCCATCTACGACGGCACCGACGCGGTGATGTTGTCGGGCGAGACGGCGGTGGGTGCGTACCCGCTCGAGGCGGTTCGCATGATGGACCGCATCGCTCGCACGGTCGAGATGGACCGGCGCTACGTCGAGTCGATGCAGGACCAGTCGCCGGCACCGGACGACACCACGGCCGACGCCGTGTCGTCCGGAGCGGTGCAGATCACCAACGCCCTCGGCGCGAGCCTGCTGGTCACCTTCACGTCGTCGGGGACGACGGCGTCGCGCGTGGCGCGCTACCGGCCGGCTGCACCGATCCTGGCGATCACACCGATGGAGCGCGTCTGCCGGCAGCTCACCCTCACGTGGGGCGTGATCCCGCACATGTCGCACGACATCAGCAACACGGACGAGATGGTGCAGGTGGCGAGCGAGGCGATCTCGTCGCGCGACTTGATCGATGCTGCCGCCCGCTACGTGATCACGGCCGGCGTGCCCTTCGGCATGCGCGGAACCACGAACATGATCCGGGTGGAGCGCTTCAGGCCCTGACCTGACCGCTGGTCTCGTGCGCCGCGCTGGGCGGCGCACACGTGTGGACGGCGTTCGACCGGCGCCACGGCGTGACTCGAACGCGGTCCGCGGTGGATCGGGGGGAAGCGGCCGCCCCTGTGCGGGGGCGGTGCACACGATAGACGACCACATAACTAGAAACCTAGTTGACAACGGCACGGGGGACGGCTATCCTGTCCCCATGACAGAGCCGACCTTCGATCCGAACGGCGCCCGGTTCGCCGCTGCGCTCGCTGCGCTCGGCCACGAGGCGCGGCTCGCGATGTACCGGACGCTCGTCCGCGCTGGCGACGCGGGTCTGCCCGTGCACCAGGTCCAGG
This sequence comes from Trueperaceae bacterium, assembly GCA_003556805.1. Taxonomy (GTDB): domain Bacteria; phylum Deinococcota; class Deinococci; order Deinococcales; family Trueperaceae; genus CSSed10-48. Next base: position 2,429 of record PWQI01000145.1, read on the forward strand.
AACGCATGGGCGGCATGCCGCGCTCGACGCTCGCCCATCATCTCCAGGCGCTCGTGCGCTCGGGTTTGGTCGTGCAGCGCAAGGTGGGTGCCGAAGTCGTGAACGTCGCGGCGTTCGCCAGCATGCGCGAACTGCTCGCGTACCTGACCGAGGAGTGTTGCGTCGACATGTGCGTCGTGTCGACCGGCGAGCCGCCGCTGGAGGTGACGACGACCGCGGGCCGTTGAGCGGCTCGAGCGGCGGCGCGCGCGCCGCCTTCCTTCACCCTAGGAATAACTAGAAGCCTAGAGATGTAGATAACAATCGCTGGACACCAGCCGCCGGAAACCAGATGTCGAGATGATGGCTCGAGGCCGAGCAGAGGAGAGCATCCGCATGCACCACATCAGCACGTACGAACGCCTGGCCGCAATCCGCGTCGAGGAACGAGTGCGCGAGGCAGAGCATGAATCGTGGCGTCGGCTCGTCCGCGCGGCGGCGGTGACGCGCCAGCCGACCGGCGCCCTCGGCCCGTTCCAACGGGTCGTTCGCGCGCTGACGGCGCGCAGGCTCGCGGCTGGCGGCGTGGGTTGAGCCATGATGGACGCCATCTGGCCAGTCCTCGTGCGGTTCGGCGAGTTCGCCGCGATCTTCCTCGCCGTGGCGTTCGCCGCGCACCTGCTCGTACGCGGGCTCCCGCCGGCACGCCTGCGGGCGGCGCTCGGCGCTCGGCCCGTTCGGAGCACGGTGGCCGCGCTGCTGCTCGGCGCGCTCACCCCCTTCTGCACGTGCTCCACCGTGCCCCTCACCGCCGGTCTGGCCGCGGCCGGCGTGCCGGTCGTCGCGACCACCGCGTTCCTCGTCGTGTCGCCACTCGTGAACCCCGCGACCGTCGCACTCCTGGCCACGCTGGGTTCGCCGGTGCTCGCGGCTGGCTTCGTGCTCGCGTCGCTCGTGATGGCGCTCGTCGTGGCGCTCACCGTCGGAGCCGTCGGGGTGCGGCCTCACAACCAGATCGCCGCTGTGGCGGGCGCGGATGGCGCTGGTGCGACCGACGTTGGCGTGAACGACCTGGGCATCACGACGCCACCCGAGGCGCACCGTCACGCCGTGGGAGCGCTCTTTCGTGGCGCTGCGCTGGGCGCGCTCCAGGACCTGAGGCGTCTGCTCCCGGTGGTGATCGTGGTGATCGCCCTGGCGACGGCGCTGGCAGGCCGCGTCGACGTCGGCACCATAGGACGGGCGATGGACGCCGCCGGCCCCCTCGCCGTGCCGTTGGCTGTGCTGGTCGGTGTTCCCGTCTACGCCTCTACGGCCGTGCTGCTGCCGCTCGGAGCTGCCCTCTTGGCAGGTGGTGCCGGCTTCGGTGTCGTGAGCGCATTCCTGATCGGCGCGACGGGCTTGAGCCTGCCCGAGGGCGTGCTGTTGCACCGGCTGATGGGCGGTCGCTACCTGGCGACGGTCGCCGCCACCTTCGTGGTCGCCGCCATCGTGCTCGGCTACCTGATCGAAGCGCTCACGGGACCGCTGCTGTCACCGCTGTCGCCACTGGTTGCGGTGCGCTGAGCGCTGCCGCTGCGCGTGATCGCGCGTGCGCTGGACTCCTGCCTCGACGCGCAGGAGGGGGCGAGGCCGCCATGGCCTCGCCCCCTCCACACGTGACGTTCGTCGCTGTGGCGACGCCTCAGGAGGCGTCGGCAACCACGTTGAGCTTGAGGTCGATCGTGACCTCGGGGTGCGGGCGGTACGGGATCACGTACTCGCCCAACATCTTGATCGGTTCGCGCAGCTCGATCTTGCGGCGGTCGAGCTCGACGTCGAAGGCGGCGTGCAGCGCTTCGGCGATGTCGCGTGAGCCTACGGAGCCGTAGATGCGCTCTTCGCCGGCCTTGACCTTGATCTCGACGGAAGCGTCGCCGAGCAGCTCCCTGAGCCGCTCCGCGTCGCCCTTGCGCTCCGAGAGTTGCTTGGCGCGCTGCGACAAACGAGCCTGGAGCTCCTTCTGGTTGGCCGACGTCGCCGGCAGCGCCAGCCCTTGCGGGATCAGGAAGTTCCGGGCATAGCCAGGACGCACCTTGACGAGGTCGCCGGCGTCACCGAGGTTGTCGACCGGCTCCATCAGGATGACGTTCACTTGCGGACCAACTTCTCCGTGATCGGGATGATGGCCAGCATGCGGGCACGCTTGATCGTCGTCGCCAGGCGGCGCTGGTGCTTGGCGCACACGCCGCTGCGGCGCCGAGGCAGGATCTTGGCGGTGTCGCTGATGTAGCGCCGCAGCGTCCTGCCGTCGTGGTAGTCCATGATTTCGTGCTCGCCCGTACAGAACGCGCACACCTTGGGGCGACGACCGCGTCGGCCGCCACCGCGGCGACGCTTGTCGCCTCGTTGTTCAGTTCGTGCCATCAGAAAGGCAGATCCTCTTCCGGTGGGAACTCCTCGTCGATATCAAGCTGACGCGTCTGGGCGCCCTGTGCGCTCGTTGCCGGGCGCTCTGGGCGGGTCGCGGCGCCACCACCGCCGGGACCACGTGTCAGGTACTCCACGCGCGTGCCTTCGAGGCGCGTCGTGAAGCGTCGGTTGCCGTCCTTGTCCGTCCAGGAGTCGTTCACGAGGCGGCCGACCACGAACACCGGGTCGCCCTTGGCGAGTTCGCCGCAGGCCTCCGCCAACTCACGCCAGACGTTCACGTCGACGTAGTGCGTACGCTCCTGGTCGGTGCCGCTGCGATCGCGGAAGCGCTCGTTCACGGCCACGCTGAAGCGCGTGACCGCGCTCCCCGAAGGGGTGTAGCGGAGCTCGGCGTCGCGCGTCAGGTTGCCGATGATCGACACCTGATTGAGCGCATCGCGCAGGCGGTGCTGACCGCGTGCGTCCGTGACGGTCGTCTCGCCTCGGCGTGGGCCGAAGGTCATGACCTCCACGCGCTGGGCGACCACGTCGAGGGCCGCCTTGCGCTGACCGTCCTGGCCGTCCCAGCTGCGGTAGTTCAGGCGCCCCTCGACGAACACGGGGCTCCCCTCCTCCAGCTGGTTGGCGAGCGACTCTCCCTGCGCACCGAAGACGGTCACGCGGTGGTACCAGGCCAGCTCACGCATCTTGTCGTCGTCGCCGACGACATGATCGTTGCCTCCCAGGTTCAGCTCCAGGATGGCGAGCCCTGCAGGCGTATACCGGAGTTCCGGTGCCTGCGTCAGCGTGCCGGCCATCATCACGACGTTCAGTCCTCGTGCCATCGCTCGCTCCTCACCGCCTCGTCATGCGTCGCCGCGTCGGGCAGGGCGGGACGGTGGATCAAGCCGCCGGTGCTTCCGGCGTCTCGACCTTCGCCTTGCGCGTCTTCCACTCCGGACGATCCTTCACGACCAGGACACGCATGACGTTATCGCGCTGGCGCAGGCTCGCCTCGATCTGCTTGGGCTTATCCAAAGGGAGTCGCAACTTGTAGATCAGGTAGTACCCCTCGTTCAGCTTGCGGATGGGGTAGGCCAAGCGCCTCATGCCCCACTCCTCGAGCTCGACGACGGTTCCCTCGGCGCGGTCCAGTTGCGTCTGGACAGCGTCCTTCTCGGTCTGGACCTGTTGCTCCGAGAGACCGGGATCGAGGATCACGTTCAAATCGTAGTTGGCGGTGTCTGCCACGGGTCCACCTCCTTTCAGGCGCTGGTGGCGTCTGCATCCATCGGAGGCGGAACCGGCGCACGGGACCACGGCGCCGAATGCGGCGCTTCGTGCTCACACGTTCGTCGGAGCCGTCGGTCACGGTGCCCGGAGGCACTCGTGCGATGGGGTCGTCACCCTCCCCAGCGTAGGCTCACGCAGCGCGGGACCAAGCCCGCGTCAGCGACTGAGCATCGTAGCACACGCGCCATCCATGTGCGGCTCGGCGGTGTCGTCAGGCCGGTTGGAGCTCCCGTAGCGGCTCGTCCGTGGCCTTGCTCCCCACCTCGCGCCGGTACGGCGACCGGACGGCGCTCGCGTCGCCCAGCGACGCCAGGAAGCGGGTGAGCACCCGCGCGAACGCCTCCGGCCGTTCGAGGTTCGCGAAGTGCCCGGTCCCGGGGAGATCGACGAGCGTGAAGCGCGGTGTCGCCGCGAGCGCGGCGAGCGTGGAGCCGAGGTTCGCGTTGATGCCGGCGTCGCGCTCACCGCGAACGAGGAGCAGGGGCAGCGTCTGCTGGCGCAGGAAGGCCGTGTAGTCGTACGTCGCGATGTCGTGCATCACCAGCCGCAACGCACGGGCGTCGGCGCTGCGGCACATCTCGGCCACCAGCCGCGCGACCGCCCGATCGTGGGACGCCGTGCGTGCAAGGAGGCGGCTCATGCCGCGAGACCCGAGCAGCCGTTGGAGGGTCGTCATCGTCCACGTCAGCGCAGGCGGCGACGCGAGCGCGGCGGTCGTCCCGAACGTGGTCAGCGAGCGCAGCCGCCCAGGCGCGAGCGACAATAGTTCGTATCCGACGAGCCCGCCGAGCGAGTTGCCGACGACGTGTGCGCTGGCGACACCGAGTTCGTCCCAGAGCGCGACGACGTCACGGGCGAGCGTGGCCCGTGCGTAATCGCTCGGCTGTGGGCGCTCCACCGCGCTCGAGCCACCATGGCCGCGCAGCGACAGGCGCAGCACACGGTGGCTGGGCGCCAAGCGCTGCTGCTGCACCTCGAACTGCCGCATGCTTGCCGCGGCGCCGTGGACGAAACACACCACTTCGGCCCCGGTGTCACCTGTGATCTCGTACTCCAACGTCACGCCCGTGGGCAGCCGACATGTCGTCATCTTGCTCACACCTCCGTCGGGGCGACGCGTTCGAACGGCGCCCCCACGCCAGCCTCTCGGTCTGGCAGCAGGTACGCAAGTGATGAATGGACCGCAGGGTTGACGTCTCCAGGACGCTACTCGGGCGCGCCCAGGACGCAGCGTTCGAGCCGCACGTGCTCCGCGCCGCCCGGCGTCAGCCGGCTGGACATGACGTCGAACGAGGTGACCGTCCACGGCTCGCTGCGCCACGGTTGCAGCTCGGAGACGAGGGTGCGCAGGTCAAGCGGCGCCCGCGCCCGAGCGAGCGTCACGTGGGGCGTGAAGGGGCGCGCCTCCACGGCGAAACCCGCGCCCTTCAGCGCCAGTCGTACGGCCGCGTTGGCCTCGATCAGGGCGTCGGCGCCAAGCCCCCAGCCGAGCCAGAGCACGCGCGCCGCGTCGGCGCGTGGGAACGCACCGGCACCCCGCAGGTCGCTCGTGTTGGGGGCACTCGCCCGAGCTACGCCCCGAACGCACGACCGCACGCGCTGCAGCGCGTCGGCGTCGAGGTCGCCGAGGAACGCCAGCGTCAGGTGCGCTTGGCGCGCGTTCGCCCAGCGCAGGCCCGCCGGACCCTCGGTGCGCCACCGCGCAGCGAGCGACGCGATGGCGCTGCGCACGGCATCCGGTAGCTGGATGGCCACGAACGTACGTGTCGGTGTCACTCCTCCATCGTGCCTCGCGCCGGGCGTCGTTGCCCTCGTGCCATGATCCCGCCATGCCGAGCCTCTTCGAACGCCTCGCCGACCTCGCTGCCATCGACGCCGTCTCCGGGCACGAGCACGCCCTGGTGCGGCACCTGAAAGACGCGCTGGCGAGCGTCTGCGACGAGATCCACGTAGACGCCGTGGGCAACCTGTTCGCCGTGCGCCGCGGCGAGCGCGACGGACCGACGGTCATGATCGCCGCGCACACCGACGAGATCGGCATGGTGGTCAAGGCCGTCGAGCCGAGCGGCTTCGTCCGCTTCGAGCCGATCGGCGGCGTGATCGCGTCCACGCTGCCGGCGCGCCTCGTGCGTGTGCGCGGGCACCTGGGGGTGGTCGGCGTGAAGGCGGGCCACTACCAGAGCCCGGCGGAGCGCGCCACGGCGCCGGCCGTCGCGGACATGTACATCGACGTCGGAGCCGCGTCGGCCGCGTCGGTCGCCGAGCTGGGGATCGGCGTGGGCGACCCCATCGCCTTCGTGAGCGAGGTGCGCGCCTTCGGCCACGACGCGCCGCTCGTGGTGGGCAAGGCGATCGACGACCGGCTCGGCTGCGCCGTCCTCGCCCAGCTGCTCGAGGACGGACCGCCGCCGGCCGGCACGCTCGTCGCGGCGTTCACCAGCCAAGAGGAGGTCGGCCTCAAGGGCGCCGGCGTTGCTGGCACGCGCTGGCAGCCCGACCTGGCGCTGGCGCTCGACACGATGCCGAGCGGCGACACGCCCGACATGCACAGAACGCGCGACCTGGACGTCGCCATCGGCGCGGGACCCGTCGTGCAGGTCGTTGCCGGAGCGGGTGGCCGCGGCTTCCTCGTGCATCAGGGCGTGCGCCGCTACCTTCGTCGCCTCGCGGAGTCGCAGGGCGTGCCGCTGCAAGAGGCCGTCTTCGCGGGTGGCAACAACGACGCGGCCGCGATCGCCTGGTCCGGTCGCGGCGTGCCCGCCGCGTCGCTGTGCCTGGCGCGCCGCTACTCGCACTCGCCCGTGGAGGTGGCCGACATGCGCGACGCAGAGGCGACGTTGACGCTGCTGCGGGCCGTGGTGGCGTCGATGGACGCCTTGGCACCGTTCGGTTTCCTCGACGAGGCGTGACGCGCCTCACACCTCGTTCCACGTCGCGACGGTGAGGACGAACATCGCCACGCCGACGCCGACGATGGCGCTCGGAAGCGCGCCGAATCCGACGGCGGCGACGATCGCGCCGAGCGCGTAGCCGCCGTCGCGCACGAAGCGGTACACCCCCAGCGCGGTGGCTCGCGAGTTGCTCGGTACACGATCGGCGACCGCGGCGATCAGCGTCGGGTACACCATGCCCGTACCGAGCCCGAGCACCACGGCTGCGGCGAGCAACGCCGTCAGGGTCGGCGCTAGGCCCAGCAGCACCAAGCCGACGCCCTGCAGGAGCATGCCGGGGAGCACCACGCGGCGCCTGCCGACCTTGTCCGAGAGCGGACCGAACACCACTTGCCCAGCCGCCCAGACGAGTGGGTAGGTGCCGGCGACGAGGCCGACCTGGGCCAGGTCGAACCCTCTCGCCGTCATCATCAGCGGGAGCGCCAGCCACACGAGGCCGTCCTTGAGGTTGGTCGCGCCGCCGAGCAGGCTGGGTACGCCGACACCTTGGACCCAGCCCAGCCGTGCTCCTGGGGAGGCTGGCGCCGTCTCGGGCACCAGCAGGCTGAGCAGCAGGCCCAGCACGCTGACACCGATGCCGAGGTAGAAGGGCTCGGGCCTCAGGCCGGTCGAGGCGGCCACGAGCCCCGTGAGGAACGCCAGCAGGCTGACGCCCAGGTACCCCGCGAACTCGTTCACGCCCGCGGCGAGGCCGCGCTTGGTGGCCGGCGCTAGGTCGACCATCATGTTCACGGTCATCGACCAGGTGAGGGCTTGGTTGATGCCGAGCAGGACGTTCGCCGCGATCACCCACGACCATGTGGGCGCCCAGATCAGGACCAGCGGCACCGGCAGCCCGAGCAGCCAGCCGAGGAGCAAGACGCGGCGGCGGCCTATGCGGTCGGCGAGCGCGCCCGCGAAGAGGTTGAACACCGCCTTCGACGCACCGAAGCTGATGACGAACGCGGCGAGCGCGCCGCCTTGCGCCAAGCCGAACACCTCGGCGCCGAGCGCGGGCACGACGGTGCGCTCCAAGCCCACCATGCCGCCGACGAGCAGGTTGATGAGCGCGAGGAGCCAGAACGCGCCTGGGAGCCGGCGTGGGCGGTGCTCGCTCGTGACCGCCGCGTCAGCCATCGCTGCGGGCGCCTCGTCCCGGGGAGCGCCACGCGGTGAGGCCAGCCTCCACGAGGCGTACCCGGTCGTCGCTGTCGTCGTTCGGCACGGTAAGGCTCCCTCGTGGCAGGACCGCTGGGCCACGGTACCAGCGTTCGAGCGATGCCTCGAGCGATCACTCGAGCGGGGCGCAGAGCTGGTCGGTCGACGAGCCCTCGGGCCATCGTGACGCCACTACGGTGCCTTCCGCGGGGACGCCTGACCCAGGACCACGGTCCCGACCCCACCCAGCACCAGCGCCGCCGCAAGCGCCAGGCGCAGCGTGATCGCCTCACCCAAGAACGCCACCGCCCCGAACGCCGCCACCACCGGCACGAGCAGTTGCACCACCGCCGCCGAGGTGCGGGTGAGGCCGGGCAGCGCGCGGTACCAGACCAGGTAGCCGAGCCCCGACGTGAGGGCACCGCTGGTGACCGCCAGGGCGATCCCCACCGGCCGAACACCCTCCCAAGCGCCAGGCCACAGCGCCAACACGAGCGCGGCTGGCAGCGACCAACCGAAGGCCTGCGCCGTCGCGGCCACCGGGTCGACTACGCCGCGGCCCACGAGTGAGTACGCGCCCCACGCGACACCCGCGACGAGCATCAGCAGCGCGGCCACCACGGGGACCGCAGCCGGTCCGCCAACCGTTCCGGGAGCCGCACCGGCGAGCGCCGCGGCGGCTCCCGGCAGCACGAGCAACGCGACGCCGCCGAGCGCTCCCGCGAGGGCGAGTGCGCCCCGGATCCCCAGGCGCTCGCCGGCCAAGCGGCCGGCGACGAGCATCGTCGCCTGCACGGCGCCGAACAGCAGGAGCGCACCAACGGCCGCGCCGAGCCCCACGTATGCCAGCGAGAAGGGGAGGGCGTACGCCGTGAGCAACAGCGGACCGGCCCAGGCACGAGAGCGTCCAGATGGACGCGTGCGCCACCACCACGGCGCCAGGACGAGCGCGCCGGCGGCGAGGCGCAGGGCGGTGAAGGCGACCGGTCCGATCGCCGGGCCGCCCGCGCCGGGGTCGATCGCGGCACGCGCGAGGAGCGAGTTGGCGGCGAAGGCGATCAGGGCGAGCAGCGTGAAGAGCGCGGTCGTGCCAGGGGCGCGCCGCGGCGCCCGTGTCAGGACGCCTCCGGCCCCGGCGGCAGCAGGCTCCGGACCGCCACCTTGGCCGTGCGGACCGCGTCGTTGAGACCGACGCCGTCGAGGTAGTTGCCCGCCAGGCGCGCGTTCGGGAGCGCCTGCGCGAGGGCGTGGCGAGCGCTCGCCACGCGCTCGCGATGGCCGAGCTCGAACTGCGGGATACCGCGCGGCCAGCGGATGGCGAGCTGATACTCGGGCTCGGCGACGATCCCCATGGTGGTCTCGAGGTCGCGCCGGGCGGCCGCGAGGGCCGCGGCGTCATCGAGGCTGCTGAACCCTGGGTCGAGCGTTCCGCCGGCGAACACCCGGATCGCCACCTTGCCCGCGGGCGCCTGATCCGGGAACATCACGGAGCTCCACACGGCCCCGAGGATGCGCACCTTCTGCCCGCGCGGCACGAGGAAGCCGAACCCGTCGAGGGGGTACGGGACGTCGATGCGATCGAACCCGAAGCCGAGCACGTGTACGTCCACCGAGCGCACCGCCGACAGCGCCTCGCTGGCCGCGGGCGCCACCGTCTGCAGCAGGTCGGCGGCGGCGTCGGCAGGCGTCGCGACGACCACGCTGTCGCTCGTCATGCTCGAACCGTCGGCGAGCTCGACGACGGTCTCGACCCCGTCGCGCCCCACGCCGCGGCGCAGGGTCTGCACCGGCGCCGCGGTGCGGACCCGGTCGCCGAGCGCGTCCGCGAGCGCGTCGATCAGGCGCTGCACCCCGCCGGCGCGGAACGACGTCAAGCCCGCGGCGGCGCGCTCACGCGACGCCGACCGAGCGCTGCGGCGCGCCGCGGCCAGGCCGCGCAGCAGCGAGCCGTGGCTCGCCTCGAGGTGGCGCAGGCGCGGGAACATCGCGTCGACGGAGAGTTGGCGGGCGTCGCCGGCGCTGATCCCCTGCACGAACGCGCCGGCGAACACGCGCGCGGCTTCAAAGCCGAAGTGGCGGGCGATGAAGTCGAAGACGGTCTCTTCGCGCTTGACCGAACGTGCCAACACGGTCTCGGAGAGCGCCCGCAGCTTTCCGGGCGGGCTGAGCAACTCGCTGCGCAAGAACGCGCCTGGCGTGGTGGGGATGGGGCACAGCCCGCCGTCCCAGTAGAGGTAGCGCCGATCGGCGGCGGCGTCCGCCGGCAGAAGGTCGTCCTTGAGGCCCACGGCGTTGGCCAGGTCGAGCAGGTCGGGTACGTTGGCCAGGAAGCCGTTCGGCCCCCAGTCGAGGGTGTAGCCGTCCTCGACGGTGCTCCGCACCTTGCCGCCGGGCGCGTCGGACGCCTCCAGGACGGTCACGTCGAGCCCGGCGTGCATGGCCGTGAAGGCCGCCGTGAGGCCACTGATGCCACCGCCGATGACGATCATGGGGCAAGGGTACCGCGACGGCCCTCAGCGGCCGTCCAGCAGGCGGACCAGCGAGTGTCCGGAGGCCTCGACCGCAGCGAGCGTGGTCTGCAATACGACGAGCTCCACGTCCGCCGCCGTGAGGAGGGCCTCGAGGTGCGACGCGTCGAACGGCAGACCGCGCATGCAACGGTCGATCGCGCTTGCGTCGTCCGAGCCGCACGCGTGCGCCCAACGTCTCGACGCGTCGACGCGTCGCAACTCAGCTTGGAGCCGAAGCTGCCAGAGCGTCGCAGCGAGCGTGTTACGGGTGTCCGAGGTTGACGTGACGGTCGCCGGGTGCGGTTCCCTTCTGACCGAACCGGCGGCATGCATCCACCGAAGGCCCGCCTCGCTTAC
>PWQI01000256.1 GCA_003556805.1 Trueperaceae bacterium
CAGGCCGCGCGCGTCAGCGACTACACGGCCTTCTTCTACGAAGGCACCCTGATCGAGGTGAGCGACACCAACACCATGTTCACGAACCCGCAGGAGCAGCGGACGAACGACTACATCACGGGGCGTTTCGGCTGACGCCGAAACGCCCTTGCAGTTCTGCTGCGCAGAACTGCGGGTCGGGGCGAAGCGGCATGCAACGGGATCGAACGGGCGATCGGCTGAGCGCGCTGTCGTGGCCAGCGCCGCTGCGCTCCGAACGCGGGCGCGCCGCTACGCGTACGATGCGTGCAGTGGACGCGTCGCCGTCGGCGACGGTGCGCGCCACACGAGGTGCTTATGAGCAACCGCGTCAGCATCGACCCCTTGCGCGTCATCGCGCCGATCGACGCCCGAGTCTTCGGCGGCTTCGCCGAACACCTCGGCCGCTGCATCTACGGCGGCATCTACGATCCCGGTTCGCCCCGCGCCGATGCCGAGGGCATCCGCAGCGACGTGCTCGCCGCGCTGAAGCGGCTGCGCATGCCCGTGGTCCGCTACCCGGGCGGCAACTTCGTGTCGGGCTACCGCTGGCGCGATGGGGTCGGACCGCGGCAGGAGCGGCCGACGCGCATGGAGCTCGCGTGGCACGACCTGGAGCCGAACACGTTCGGCACCAACGAGTTCGTCGCGTTCTGTCGCAAGCTCGGGGCGCAGCCCTACATCGCCGTCAACGCCGGCGACGGCGACATGCGCGAGGCGCGCGATTGGGTGGAGTACGCCAACGGGACGCAAGACACGTCGCTGGTGAAGCTGCGCAAGCAGCACGGCTACGAGGCGCCGCACGGGATCCGGTACTGGAGCATCGGCAACGAGGTCGATGGCCCCTGGCAGATCGGCTTCAAGACGCCCGAGGAGTACGCGCGTACCTACACCGAGTTCGCCAAGGTGATGAAGTGGACCGACCCGAGCATCGAGCTCGTCGCCGCAGGCGTCTCGCTCTGGGATCGTCACTGGGTGGAACGTGTCCAACTGCTGATGGAGCACGCCGCCCCGCTGATCGACTATCTCGCGATCCACTGGTACGTGGGCAACAGCCGTGAACGCGGCTACCGTGACGACGACTTCGCCTCGTACATGGCGGTCTCTGAGAAGATCGACGACATGCTCGGTGCCACGAGCGGGATCGTCCGCGCCATGCGCTCGGCGCTGAAGCTCGAGCGCACCATCCCGATCGCGGTCGACGAGTGGAACGTCTGGTATCGCGCCGATGCCGAAGGCCGGCTCGAGGAGACCTTCAACCTCGAGGACGCGCTCGTCGTGGCCATGCACTTCAACGCCTTCTTCCGCCACGCCGCGAGCGTGAAGATGGCCAACATCGCCCAGATCGTCAACGTCATCGCGCCGGTCATGACGACCAGCGATGGCGTGATCCTCCAGACCACCTTCCACCCCTTCGAGCTCTACGCCAGCACGGCGGGGGACACGGCGCTCGACGTCCATTGGGACGGCGCGACGTTCTCGACGCCGGAGTTCGACGCCCTGCGCGTGCTCGACGTCTCCGCCACGCTCGATCGCGAGCGCAAGCAGCTCGCCGTCTACCTGGTAAACCGCAGCCTCGACCAGACCCAGACCACCACCATCGAGCTGCAGCGCGGCCGCTTCGCTGACGGTGGCGATCTACACGTGATCAACGGACCGCACGTCAAGGCCGCGAACACCGCCCTGACGCCGGATCAGGTCGGCGTGCGGAGCCATCATGTGGACGCCCACGGGAACACCCTCACCCTCGACCTCGAGCCCCACTCGGTGACGGCGCTGGTGATCCCCGTCGGGTGACTGTCTCCGTGCGGTACGGAGCGCGTTCGCGCCGCGCCGCATGCCAGGCCGAGCACGTCCGTGCGATCGGGTGGCGACGTACGATGCGGCGTAGCCGCGCTTCACTGTCATCGTGGAGGTCATTCGATGAACCGGTTCCTGGCCGGCGGATTCTGGATCCTGCTCTACCTCGTGGTGGTACTGGCACCGATGTTCCTGATGATGGTGCGGCCGACCCCACCAGGGCGCGACTTCTGGGTCGAGTTCTCGATCGCGCTCGGCTTCGTGGGGGTGACCCAGATGGCCGTGCAATTTCTCCTGATCGCTCGCTACCGTCGGGTCACGGCGCCGTACGGTATCGACATCATCCTGCAGTACCATCGCCAGATCGCCATGATGGCGTTCGTCCTGATCGTGGCGCACCCTGCCATCCTGATGATCCGCACCCCCGCGCTCGTGAGCCTGCTCAACCCGTTCGGCGGCAGCTGGGCCAGCCGCTTCGGCCTGGCGTCGATCGCGGCGCTGGCGCTGCTCATCGTGCTCTCGGTGTTCCGCAAACCCCTGGGGCTCGACTACGAGCGGTGGAGGGTGACCCACGCGCTCCTGGGCATCGCTGCGCTGGTCTTCGCGCACGCGCACGTGTCGCTGGCCGGGGAGTACCTCAACACCGCCTGGAAGCAGGCGATGTGGAAGGTCTTCGGCGCGGCGATGGTGTCGTCGCTGGTGTACCTGCGACTGATCAAGCCGGCTCGGCAGCGCCGGCAGCGCTACCGCGTCGCCGAGGTCAGGGAGGAGCGGGGCGACAACCTGACCCTCGCGCTCGAGAGCGTCGGTCACCCCGGCTTGCGGTTCGCACCGGGGCAGTTCGTGTGGGTGAAGCTCGGCGCATCGCCCTACACGATCGATGAGCACCCCTTCTCGTTCTCGTCGAGCGCCGAGAGCACCGATCGCCTCGAGTTCGGCATCAAGGCTCTCGGCGATTTCACCCGCAACCTACGGAACGTTCCCGTCGGGACCGACGCCTATCTCGACGGTCCCCACGGGGCGTTCTCGATCGATCGCGTGCCGGCGGCCGGGTACGTCCTCATCGCCGGCGGCATCGGGATCACGCCGATGCTCAGCTTCCTGAAGACCATGGCCGACCGCGAGGACGTGCGTCCCGTGTTGCTCGTCTACGCCGACAAGGCGTGGGAGACCATGGCGTTTCGCGAGGAGATCGACGCGCTCACCGAGGCGACCAACCTCGAGGTGGTGTACGTCCTCGAGGATCCACCCGAGGACTGGCAGGGTGAGACCGGCTTCGTCACCGCCGAGTTGCTGGCGCGGAGCCTGCCCGTTGAAAAGATCACGCGCGAGTACTTCGTGTGCGGACCGCCGGTCATGATGGACGTCGTGCAAGAGGCGCTCCTCGAACTCGACGTGCCGCTCGAGCGCATCCACACCGAGCGTTTCGATCTCATCTAGGGGGTTCCCATGCGCCACATCTACGCGTACCGCGTCACGTACGTGATCGCCACGCTGATCGTCCTCGGAGCAGCGGTCTTCGCGTGGCTGCGGAGTCAGG
>PWQI01000160.1 GCA_003556805.1 Trueperaceae bacterium
CTGCGAACCGCGACCCTGCCGTGTTCGAGCACCCCGACCGGCTCGACGTCACGCGCCAGGTCGGACGCCACAGCGCGTTCGGGCTGGGGATCCACTTCTGCCTCGGGGCTCCGCTCGCGCGGCTCGAGGCGAGCATCGCCTTCCGTGCCCTGCTCGATCACGCGCCGCGGCTCGCGCTCGCCGAGAACGAACCGGTCTGGCGCCCCGGCATCGCCTTCCGCGGCCTCGAGCGCCTGCCCGTCACGTTCTGAGGAACGCTCGACGCCACGGCCGCGCGGTCGCGCGGGCCGCGAGCCACGCGGCGCACGCCGAGGCGCGGACACCACCGTCGCTGACAATGTGCTACATGTGCCGGGAGGAGGGCGCGCCGTGCCACACCTGCACCTGTACGTGTCGGACGACGTCGCCGCCGAGCTGCGTGCTCGCGCGCGCGAGCGCGGTGTGAGCGTCTCCAAGCTGCTCGCCGAGATCGTCACGCAACGCGCCCGGCGCACGTGGCCGGAGGGGTGGCTGGAACGCGTGGCGGGCGCGTGGCCCGACCCGTGGCCGACCGTGGACGACCCTCCCCCGGACGAGCGGCGCCCGCTGTAGATGCTGCTGCTGGACGCCAATGTCTGCATCGACGTGCTGCGTGGACGCGCCGACGTGGTCGCACGGCTCACCGACCACGGTCCAGCCGGGCTGTTCCCGTGCACGGTCGTCAAGGCCGAGCTGGCGTACGGCGCTCGCCTCGCGCCCGATCCGGCGCGCGCGGCCGCTCTGGTCGACGCCTTCTGCGAACCGTTCCCGTCGCTGCCCTTCGATGACGCCTGCATCGACGCCTACGCCGACCTCCGCGCCCACCAGCGAGCCAGCGGCACGACGATCGGCGCCAACGACCTGACGATCGCGTCGATCGCCCTCAGCCACGGCCTCGGTCTCGTCAGCGACGATCGAGCCGCGTTCGCGCAGGTGCCGGGGCTCGCGGTGGTGTCGTGGCGGGACGGCTGAACTGAACGTCGCTCGGCGACGCGACGCCCATCGAGGTCATCGACCAGAGCGCGTCAGGGACGCTCGCGCCGGTGCTCGCGTCGAGAACGGCGCCATCGACCGTCGCGACGAGCAGGCTCCTGTTCGAGCTCGTGCTGGATTGGACCGTGCAGCACGGCCTCGAGCACTACGAGGGAGCCATCTCGGGCGCCGCGGCAGGGCAGGAGACGGACGGAACCGGTCAGCAGCGGCTCGCCTCGGCGGAGGGAACGACGACGGTCGGCGCCAGGCCGGCGTCGCGCCCCGCAGCTTCCGCTCCGACGTCGACTACGGCTTCGTCGGGACAGCGACCAGCGTGGGGTCAGACGACGATCGTTCGGAGGCGGAGCTCGACGGCTTCGCGAGGTGGTAGGTCGACTTCGTCCTCGACGCCGCGGTGACGATGCGCTGGGAGGCGTAGGGCAACCGTGACCTGCCGCAGTGGAGCGTCACGGTGCGACGCACGGTCCCACACTCCGTGCTGCTGTCGCACGGACGGTCGGCCCAGGAGCGCGGCAACGACCCCTGGGGCGATCGAGTTCCCGCTCGGGCCGGGCACGTACTCGGTGGTCATCGCAGCGACGAGTTTCCTCTTGGTCTGCGCCAGTCCGAGTCAACCATGGGTGTGTGACGATTTCGACACTGCAAGCGCACTGGACGACACCTTCAGCGCCAGCTTCACGCTCGTGCCCGCGAACGATGTGAGCGTCGCCGCCATAGGTCCATGAGACTCCCGAGCGGTGCTCCCCGATCGCTTCGGTACCGGCCTGGCGCTGCGCGGTACGGCCTCGACGTTCGTCCCGTGACGCCTGTCATGGCCGTCGACCGCTGACGCGTCGCGTTCTCGTTAGGCCGTCGCGCCACCGCCCGGGCCCAGGCTGACGCACGCAGCGGGCCGATGCAACGCGCTCAGGTCGCCGCCGTGATGTCGAGCGCCGCCATGACGCCGCGCTCGACCTCGCGCAGAACGTTCGCTGGAAGGACGCCCAACGCCTCGACGAGCGTCGCTCGGTCGAGTGTCGTGATCTGGTGGCACAGCGCGACGCTCGCGCTCGGGAGCTGCGCGGCATGCGCCGGCATGGCGATCGCGGAGGGGCCGATGCGCAACTGACGCTCGGAGGTCGTCAGCGGGACGACCACGACGCTGCGCCAGGTCGGGACCGTGTTGAAGGCGTCGCTCGACAAGACGATGACGGGGCGTCGGCCACGCTGCTCGCTCCCCGAGCGCGGAGCGAGGTCGGCCCACCAGACCTCGCCCCGCGTCATCGCGTCGCGCTCAGAGCGTTGCTGGTTGCGGCCTGCTCGAGGTCCTCGTCGAGGTCGGCACCGGATCCCGCCATCGCCTCGGCGTACGCCCGCATCGCGTCCTGCCGTGCCTGCCGCGTCGACGGGTTCGCCGTTCACCCCGTGACCGCGCCAACCTCAGCCCTCGGTCACGAGGCCCACGCAATCGGGTAGCGGGGCGTGGCGTGGAAGCCCAGGTACCAGCTGCCGGCGCTGGGGCTGCGGCCGAGGTCGACGCCGAGCGAGAACGGCACGAAGCCAAACAGGCCGCCCTCCGGGCCGGTGACGACGCTGAGCGACCAGGCCGTGGCCGCCTCGCCTGAACTCGGTGACGGTGGTCTCCCCCAGAGCGGCCCGGACCCAATGCGTGACCATAGTCACGCTTGACGTATATATACGCGTCGCGTTACTATACGGACGTGATCGTCTCCTTCCGCGACGCGGACACCCGAGCCCTTGCCGCGGGCACGCGGGTCGCGCGCTTCGCGGCCATCGAGGCGGTCGCCCGACGGAAGCTCCGCCAACTCGAGATCGCGGGCCGGCTTGGCGACTTGAGGGTTCCGCCCGGGAACCGGCTCGAGGCGCTGAGGGGCGACCGTGCGGGACAGTACAGCATCCGCATCAACGACCAGTACCGGATCTGCTTCGTCTGGACGACGGCAGGACCCAGCGACGTCGAGATCGTGGACTACCACTAGGAGGTGATGATCATGGCGACGAAGCTCACGCCCGTGACCCCCGGCGAGCTCCTGCTCGAGGAGTTCTTGAAGCCCATGGGAGTCACGCAGTACCGCTTGGCGAAGGAGATCGGCGTGCCGTCCACACGGATCAGTGAGATCGTCGCTGGGCGGCGAAGCATCACGGCCGACACGGATCTGCGCCTCTGCCGGTTCTTCGGTCTGTCTAACGGATACTGGCTGCGCGCCCAAGCGGCGTACGACACCGAGGTGGCGCACGAACGACTCGCAGGGGAGCTCGAGCGGATCCGCCCCTGGGTCGCGGCGTGAGCGACGGCGCTGCCGAGCATGAGCGTGAACGCGACAACGCTATGGTCGTCGCC
>PWQI01000118.1 GCA_003556805.1 Trueperaceae bacterium
ATGGTCACGAACATCGTCCTGCCTCTCTCGACGGGCGAGGGGCGCATCCATGACCGCGTCACGATGTCCGTCAACCGTTCAGGCTATTCGCTCCACTCCTCCGGCGGCAGTGCCTTTCGTCCCGAACGTTCGACCGCACGTTGGGCGGTGCGGACGTCGATACGATCAGCGGATCGATCCCGCTGCGTCGACGGCCAGACGACGCTAGACCTGCACGCACGTGGCGCACCTCCAGGACGACCACCCCGGCGATGATCAGGCAGGCGACGGAACGCATTTGTCCCGCTCGCGCCAGTGGTAGATTGGTTCGGAGTAACACCCATGCCCCCGGTCGAGCGTGCAGACCATCGCCAACGAGGACCGACGCGCGGTTTCGCGCGATCGGTGCGTGCCCGAAAGGTGGTTCGGACCATGCTTGCCGTCGTCGGCGCTCCGCTCGTCATCGCCCTGGCCGCGGTCGCCTTCCTCGTGCTGTGGAGCCGCGGCGAACCGGCCCGCGTCGTCGACGCGGCCGGACGACCCGTGATCGGCGGCCTGTCGGAGAAGGTGTTCATCGAGATCAACGGTGTGAGACAAGGGATGTTCATCGTGAGCCGGGACACCACGAACCCGGTGCTCCTGTTCCTGCACGGGGGTCCGGGCATGCCCGAGTACTTCCTCGCCGAGCGCTACCCGACCGGCCTGGAGGACGACTTCACGGTGGTCTGGTGGGACCAGCGCGGCGCCGGGCTCTCGTACAGTGCAGACATCGACCCGGACACGGTGACGGTCGACCAGATCGTGGCCGACACGCTCGCGGTCACCGACTACCTCCGCGACCGCTTCGGCCACGACAAGGTCTACCTGATGGGGCACTCCGGCGGCAGCTTCATCGGCATCCTGGCCGCGGCGCGGGCTCCGGAGGTGTTCCACGCGTACGTCGGCGTGGCGCAGATGTCGTACCAACTCGCGTCCGAGATGGCGTCGTACGACTACATGCTGCAGCGCTACCGAGAGGCCGGCCACGCGGCGATGGTGCGGCGGTTGGAGGCCTCGCCACCCACGACGACGGGCCCGCTGCCCGCGGGCTACTTGGCCGTCCGGGACGCCGCCATGCACGGCCTCGGGGTCGGCACGACGCGGGAGATGCGCTCGGTCATCACGGGCATCTTCGTGCCGTCGTGGCTGAGCCGCTCGTACACGGTGGCGGAGAAGGTGGACCTATGGCGGGGCAAGGCGTTCTCGTCGCGGCTGCTGCGCGACGCGATGTTCGCCACGGACCTGACGCGCAGCGTCACGGCGCTCGACCTCCCCGTCTACTTCCTCCACGGCCAGTACGACCACACCGTGTCCTACGCCGGCGCCCGGTCGTTCTTCGAGGCCCTGGAGGCGCCGGTGAAGGGGTTCTACACCTTCGACCACTCCGCCCACAGCCCCCTCTTCGAGGAACCCGAGCGGCTGCGGACGATCCTCCGCGACGACGTGCTGGTCGGCGCGAACGCCCTGGCAGACGAGCGATGAACCGCGGCGTCGGCGCCGCGCCGCCGGGGCCCGCTGCCCACCTCCACCCCGACCTTCCGCGCGCGCGCCTCGCCGCCCTTCCGTTCCACTGGCGCTGGGCGCTGCCGCTGTGGCGCCTGGGTCCGCGGCTGGCGCGATCACAGATGGGGCCCGGCGTCGTCGTGCGCGAGCACGACGATGCCGGCGTCCGTGTCCGCGCGTACCGGCCGCTCCAGGGCGGGTCCGGTGCGGCGCTGCTGTGGCTGCACGGTGGCGGCCTGATCATGGGCGCACCGCGCATGGACGACGCACGCTGTGGCGCATGGGCGCGTGACCTCGGGCTCGTGGTCGTGTCCGTGGCCTACCGGCTGGCGCCGGAGCAGCCGTTCCCGGCCGCGCTCGACGACGCCCACCGCGCGTGGTCCTGGCTCCAGGGATCGGCCGGGGCGTTGGGCGTCGACCCGGCGCGCGTCGCCATCGGCGGGGCGAGCGCCGGCGGAGGGCTCGCGGCCTGCCTGGCGCACCGGCTGCTCGACGAGGGCGGCGCCCAGCCGGCGGCGCAGCTGCTGGTGTACCCCATGCTGGACGATCGGACGGCGGCGCGCCACGAGCTCGACGAGGCGGGCCATCTCGTGTGGCACAACCGCAGCAACCGCGCCGGGTGGCGGGCCTACCTGGGCCACTCGCCCGGGGCGCCGGAACTCCCCGCCTACGCCTCCGCCGCGCGCCGCGCCGACCTGCACGGGCTGCCGCCGGCTTGGATCGGCGTTGGCGACCTCGACCTCTTCCGTGACGAGAACCGCGCCTACGCGCAACGCCTGGAGCGTGCCGGCGTCGCCGTGACCCGTTGGGAGGTCGCGGGGGCGCCGCACGGCTTCGACGCGCTGGCCCCAGACGTGGCGCTCGCGGCGGCCTTCGCGGCGCGCCATCATGCCTTCTTGCGCGAGCGGCTTGGCATCGCGGACGGCGAGGTGTAGCCACTGGGCCAGCGACGTCGAAGGAATCTCGGCTCCACGCCGACATGCGCGCGAGAGCAACCGGAGCGAGGAGTGTCAAGGCACCACGAGCGTGATCCGTTCGAAGAAGGAGTGGACATGACCGACCACGAGAGCACGACCGCAACGACCACCGAGGCCACCAACCCTCCTGCGGCGCAGCCCAAGAAGCGCACCTTCGTCGAGGAGATCGAAGTCACCGGCGGCGCGCTGGTGGAGCGCTTCAAGGAGCTCGTGCAAGAAGGCAACACGCGCCGAGTCGTCATCAAGACGCAGGAGGGCTTCGAGTTGATGACGGTGCCCCTGACCTTCGGCGTCGTCGCAGGCGGCTTGGTGGCCTGGGCGTCCCCGATCTTGGCTGCCCTGGGGGCGCTGGCGGGCATCGTGTCGCGGGTGAAGCTCGAAGTCCTTCGCGAGGAAGGTGACGATCCGCCGAGCGTGTGATCTCGTAGCGGCGTTCGGGTCCCTCGGCGACCCGAACCGCCCTGCACGACCTGGATCTGCCGGGAACGCGCCGTGGCGGCGTGCACTCGAGCACGCCGCCAGGCTAGGAGGCACGGCCATGTGGATCGCCTTCCTCGTCCTGCTCTTGCTCGCTGCCCAACTGAACCTCACGGCGCTCGTGCCAGCCGCCGCCGGCCAGGGCCCGCCACCGTGGTGGGTCGGCGGTGGGTTGCTGTGGCCGTTCTTCAGCGACACGCGCCCCCTCCTGCCGGCGGGCGACGCCCTCGCCACGCTGACGCCGATCCTCGGGATCACGGCGGCGACCGCGTTCCTGATGGCCGCGGCGGCACTGCTCGGTTGGGTCGTGCCGGCCGCGTGGTTCCCGTGGCTCGTGGTGGCGGGAGCGCTGGCATCGATCGCGCTGCACGTGA
>PWQI01000450.1 GCA_003556805.1 Trueperaceae bacterium
CGGCGGCGTCACGTACGGGGACGTAGTAGCCGACCGTGTGGCCGTGGCGCTGGATCTCGAGCGGTTCGTGGCTGGCGAGATGCTTGGTGGCGGCGTCTCGGAACGCGCGGATGCCGATGCTTCGCATGGTCCTCCCTCGATGTGGTCACGACATGACCATCATGTGGACACAAGCGTACCACGTGTGACTGACGTCCGCGCAGCGATCGTCGACGACGATGTGACCATGTTGTGACCCGTATGTGACCACGGGGCGCGACTGGCGACCTGCGGTGGACCGTGGTGCCGGGGACTGCGTCGCGGCGGTGCCCGCGATCGCGCGCGAGCCTGGCGCTCCACTGGTGTCTGACGCGATAGCCTGTCGAGGGCGGCCACCGGGGCCCCCGGAGTCGAGAGCCGCGCGCACGCCGCGGACGAGCGACCCGCCTCAGGAGCCACATGGATACCCTCGCCCCCAAGGGCGCGATACCAGCGTGTTGAGGTCGCTCGGTGAGCGGGCCGGCCAGGTGTACCGCGGCTGGTGGCTGGTCGGCGGCGCGATGACGCTGCAGGCCTTGCTCGCCGGACTGTTCTTCCAGGCCTACGGCGCCTACGCCGCGTACTGGATGCTCGAGTTCGGCTGGAGTCGGACCACCATCTCGCTCGCGTACTCCCTCCATCGAACCGAGAGCGGGCTGCTCGGCCCGCTGCACGGATGGCTGCTGCAACGGGTGTCGCCCAGGCGGGTGATCGTCGCCGGCGTCCTCATGCTGGGCATCGGCTTCATGGGGCTCGCCTTCGTGCAGGACTTCGTCCAGTTCATCGTCGTGTTCTTGCTGATGGCCGTCGGCGCGAGCTTGTGCGGGCTGCTGTCGCTCATGACGGTGCTGGTCAACTGGTTCGATCGTCGACGCGCTACCGCCTTGAGTCTGATGCAGACCGGCATGAGCATCGGCGGCTTGGCCGTGCCCCTGGTGGCGATCGGGTTGGCGGCGTACGGTTGGCGCGCGATGGCATTCGGGTCGGGGCTCGCCGTGATCGCGATCGGGTTGCCCATCGCGCGCCTGATGCGCCGTGACCCCGAGCAACTCGGCCTCAGACCCGACGGTGCGCCCGCCGACGAGCACGGGCGCCCGGCGCGCAGCCGCGGTGCGACCGGTCCGGCCATCCGTGCCCGTGCTGCGCTGCGGACCTGGGCGTTCTGGTCCATGTCGCTGGCCCACGCCGCCGCGGTCGCGGTGGTGGCCGGTGTGTCGGTCCACTTCGTCATCTTCGTCAACGGCGCGCTCGGGCTGAGCGTCGCCGTGGCGGCGTCGTTGCTGGCGCTGATGACGGGCGTGTCGATCGTGGGACAGCTGCTGGGTGGCGTCGCCGGCGACCGCGTCGACAAACGCGTGCTGGCCACGGTCGGCATGCTTGGTCACGCGCTGGCGATGCTGCTGCTGATGCGTGCGGAGACGATGACGGCGGTGACCGTCGCGGCGGTCGTGCACGGTCTCGCATGGGGCCTGCGCGGACCGTTGATGGGCGCACTGCGCGCCGACTACTTCGGGCGCGAGTCGTTCGCCGCCGTGATGGGCGCGTCGTCGCTGATCGTGACGTTCGGGACGGTCGGTGGACCGTTGCTCCTGGGGATCGTTGCCGACGTGACCGGCAGCTACGCGCCGGGTTTCGGCGCCCTGGCCGCCCTGGCGCTGGTGGGGTCGGTCGGGTTCGCGGCGCTGGGGCGGCCAGGAGGCTCCAACGGCGCGCCTGCTCGACCGCGCGACGTGGGTTGAGAGCGAGGGCGAGCGCCTCGCACCCGGACAGCAACGATCCGTGCCCGGCGTTGCGCGAAGCGTGGCACCTCGCGCAGCGCGGCATCGCGGAAACCACTTGCAGGACGATACGATCGGGGCATCGAGCGGTCGGCGTGATGGCTGCCGAGACGGCTTGCCGCCGCCGATCGGATTGGCCCGGCCGGTCCGGGTGGCCACGAGCGCAATGCACGGCACGAGGGTGGAGCCCACATGAGCATCTACAAGGAGTGCGACATCCGCGGGGTGTACGGCGAGGACCTCACGCTCGCGGTCGCCGGACGGATCGGTCGGGCCGTCGGCACCATCCTGGCCGGAGGCGTGGTCGTCGTCGGCGGCGACGTACGCGTGTCGACCCCGGCGCTCAAGGCGTCGCTGCTCGCTGGGTTGCTGCAGACACCGGTGCGCGTCATCGATGTCGGTCGCGTCCCCACGCCCGCCTTTTACGACGCGATCGCCGTGCATGGCGCTGACGGTGGCGTCATGGTCACCGCCTCACACAACCCGGCCGCCTACAACGGGTTCAAGCTGAGCCTCGGGCCTCGGCCCGTGACGCCCGACGACATCGCGCGCATCGCTGCTCTCGCCGCCGACGATGCTGGCGCCACCGGCCAAGGCTCGATGGTACACACCGACACGCTGGCTGGGTACGGCTCGCGCGTGCGCGACCGGCTGGCCGCGTCCACCCCGATGCGCATCGTGCTGGACGCCGGGAACGGCGCAGCCGCGCTCGTCGCCCCCGAGGTCTTGCGCAGCCTCGGGCACGCCGTGGTCGAACTCTTCACCGACGTCGACGGCACGTTCCCCAACCGCTCTCCGAACCCGTCCATGCCAGGCGAGTTGAGCGCGTTGCAGACCGAGGTCCTGCGCTGCGGCGCCGACTTCGGCGTGGCCTTCGACGGCGACGGCGACCGCGCCGTCTTCGTCGACTCGGACGGTCGCGTCGCATCGGCCGAAGAGGCCCTCGTGGTGTTCGCGCGGGCGCTGGTGCGGCCCGGCGACGCGGTGGTCTACGACCTCAAGTCCTCCAGCGTCGTCCCGCGTGCGGTCGACGCGCTCGGGGGCAGGCCGATCATGGAGCGATCCGGTCACGCCTTCATCCGCGACACGTTCCTGCGCGAGGGCGCCGTCCTGGCTGGCGAGGTGAGCGGTCACTTCTTCTTCCGTGAGCTCGGCTACGACGACGGCATCTATGCGGCGGGCAAGCTCGCCGAGGTGCTGGCCGACAAGGGGAGCACGCTCGCAGCGGAGGTCGCCGACATCCCCCGCCCAGTCATCACGCCCGACCTCCGTGTCGAGTGGCCACTCGACGAGCGCGACGCGCTGCTCGCACGGGTCGGTTCGGCGTTCAAGGATCACCCCATCGCGACGCTCGACGGCGTGCGCGTCGCCTTTGACGACGGCTGGTTGCTGGCACGCAAGTCGGTGACCGAGCCGGCCGTGACCTTCCGCATCGAGGCCGGTGACGCCGAGCGCCTGCAGGCACGCCGCGATGCGCTGCTCGCCGCCGTGCCCGAGTTGGCCGATCGGCACCCCTACTTCGGCTGAG
>PWQI01000252.1 GCA_003556805.1 Trueperaceae bacterium
CCCGGCATCGCCTTCCTGTCGGGCGGCCAAGGCGACGAGGAGTCGACGCTGAACCTCGACGCCATCAACCGCCTGGCCCTGGAGGTCGGCGCGCCGTGGGAGCTCACCTTCTCGTACGGACGCGGCCTGCAGGCGGCGCCGCAGGCGGCGTGGCGGGGCGAGCGCGCCAACGTCGAGCGCGCCCAGGCCGTGTTCCTGCAGCGGGCAAGGGTGCTCGCCGCGGCGCGGATGGGGACCTACGAGCCGTCGCTGGAGGACGACGCGGACTGAGCGGAGGACGAGACGAGCGCAGCGAGCTCGTAATCGCCGTCAGTAGTGCGTGCTGAACACCATCTCGGGGCTACCGCTCGAGCGCGGATCGCGTGCGCCGCCGCGGCGCCGCGTCCGTGCCGCGGCGGCGTTGGCACGGTCCTGGTACAGCACGAACCCCAGGAGCGCCGCGGACGCGAGGTAGACCAGGCCGAGCAGGGACAACCACATCCAGATCCACATGCGAACGAGAGGGTAGCGCGGGTCGTGTCACGAGATCCTCACGCGCTGCGCCAGCAGCACGACGACGAGCCCCTGGGCGCGCTCTTGCCCACGGGCTCGTCGTCGTGCTCTGCGTCGGTGCGTCGCTACGCGACCGTCAGAACCGCTGCACGCGCTCCGGGTCGAGGGTGGAGCCGACCGTGACGCCGAAGCGCTCGAGCGTGCCGGCCGACGCGGCGATCAGCCACTGATGCCGTTCGGCGACGGAGACGCGGGTCGCGCCGACCGCGCCGGTTTCGATGGCGACGACCGTCCCGGTCGAATCGATGGCAGCGAACTCGATCGGGGCGCGCGCGCCCTCCACCGAGTAGCTCGTGCGGGTGGTGGTTTCACGCGCGAGCGGGTAGAGCAAGAAGGCGTTGACGAGCGCCTGATCGCCTACACCACGGAAGCCGGCCGAACGGGCGGCCGTCGTGTCCGCGATGCGCACGGGCAGCAGCGCGCCGGTGCCGTCGGGGTTGGTCAGCAGGACCGAGCCTGTCGGGAGGGCAGCGAAGGTCGCCGGCAGGAAGGTCGGTTGCGTCGCAGCCGTGCGGGGCGCCATGTAGAACGCACCGATGGCGTACGCGACCGCAGCGATCACGAGCACGATGAGGGCGGGCTTGATGCGCTGGTTCCATTGGATGCGATCGGCGAAGCTGATGCGGGCGGCGTTATCGACCATGGGATCTCCTCCTGAGGCTGGGCGTGCACGCTGAAGGTAGGCTCATCACGTGAAGCCGACGTGAAACGGCGGGGCACGGCCCCGCTTCACCACCGCTTCATGGCGGCTTCATGGCGGCGGCCTACGGTTCGGAGCACCACGCCGCGCCCGCGAGGCGGTCACCGGAGGAGACGATGCGCGTTGTGATCGTCGAAGACGACACCGCCCTGGCGGCCACCGTGTGCGCCGTCCTCGAGGCACACGGCGTGGAGGTGCAACTCGCCCATGATCGCGACGCCGCCTGGCAGCTGGCCTGGCGTGAACCGTTCGACGTCGCCGTGCTCGACGTGATGCTGCCCGGCGACGACGAAGCTGGCTTCGCGCTCGCCGACGACCTGCGCGCCGCCGGCTTCCGCCAGCCACTGCTCTTCCTGAGCGCTCGCGACGCCGTCCCCGACCGCGTGCGCGGTCTGCGCGTCGGCGACGACTACCTGCCCAAGCCGTTCGCCGTCGACGAGCTCCTGGCCCGCCTCCACGCCCTGTACCGGCGCGGCGACGGGCGGCCCGAGGTGCTGCGCTGGCGCGACGTCGAGGTGCGGCCCACCGAGCGGCGCGTCACGCGCGGCGGTACCGAGGTACGCCTCACGAGCAAGGAGTTCGACATACTCCTCACGCTGATGCAACACCCGGGGCGCGTCTTCACGCGAGCCGACCTGATGGACCGCATCTGGGGCCTCGGCTCGGAACACGCCTCGAACGTGGTCGACGTCTACGTCAGGAACCTGCGCGTCAAGGTCGACGAGGAGATCGTCGAGACGATCCGCGGCGTCGGCTATCGGGCAGCGACCACGGAAGGTGACGCCTGATGCTGCGCGTGCGCTTGGTGGCGATAGCGGCCGGCCTGACGCTGCTCGGGGCGGTCCTCGGGCTCGCCCTCACGTACGCAGGGCTCCGTGGGTTGCGCCTGGCGACGCTCGACGACGACAACCGACTGCTGGCTTCGCTGATCGCGGAGGTCGCCGTGCAGCGCGAGGACCAGGCGGTGCGCGTCCCCGCGGTCGTGACGACGTACCTCGGCAACGAGCGCGGCAGCGTGGCAGCACACGTCTACGTCGACAGCCAGATGATCTGGGCGGCCGGCGCCACGACGGCGCCCCGGCCCCTCGACCCCGAGCGCGTGCTCGTCGGCACGGGCGCGTCCACGGTGCAGGAGTGGCGTGTCTACACCATGCGCGACGAGGACGCGGGTGTGGTGGTCCAGGTGGGGCGCACGCTGCAGGGCCTGCGCGACGTGCTCGGCCCGTACCCAGGCGTCGCGATCGGGGTCGTGGTACTCGTGACGCTCCTCTCCGGACTGCTCGCGTGGTGGACCGTCGGCCTCGCGCTACGGCCGCTGCGGCGCCTGTCCGAGGCGGCCGAACACGTGCCCGAACGCGACGAGCTGCCCGCCATCCCCGGCAACGACGAGCCCGCGCGCTTGGCGCGCGCCTTCGCCGCGTTGCTCGCCCGGCTTCGCGACGAGCGCCGGCGCGAACACCGCTTCCTGGCCTACGCGGCGCACGAGTTGCGCACGCCGCTGACGGGGCTGCGGGCAGGCCTCGAGGCGGCGCGTTCCGGGCGCCTCGAGGCGACGCCGGAGTTGATCGGTCGGCTCCACCACGAGGCGAGCCGCATCGAGACGCTCGCGCAGAACCTGCTGGCGCTGTCCACGGCGGAGGTCGGCGACGCGAACGTCCAGAGGCTCGACCTGGAGCGGCTCGCCGCGGATGCCTACGACCGCTTCCTACCCCTCGCGCTCGAGCGCGGCGTGACGCTCGAGCTCGACGCGACCAGCGCTCCGGCGGACGGCGACCCCCGCCTGCTCGACCAAGCCCTCGGCAACCTCGTCATGAACGCGCTCCGGGCCACGCGTCACGGGAGCGTGGTGATCGCCGGCGACAGCGACGAGGGTCGCGCCTGGCTCGAGGTCCGCGACACCGGCAGCGGCTACGACCCCGCCACGGCCGGCACCGGCCTGGGCCTGCGCGTCGTGCAGGCCGTCGCGCACGCGCACGGCGGCGGCTTCGAGATCGAGGGTGGCGATGGCACGCGGGCGCGGTTGTGGCTGCCGGTACGCGGTACGCGCGCCTGATCGAGCGGCATCGGTTCTGAACCGGACGCCGACAGGACGCTGCGCCTCGAGGCCACGATCCGGATCGACGAGGTGCACGAAGAGGCGTTCTGAGCGGACGGTCTGCACTGGTGCGGCCGCGCGGCGACGCGCGGCCGCTGACTCGCGCGGCGACGGCCCGCTACGATGCGTGCATGGACCTCGACGCTGCCGTCAAGCTGCTTCGGGCGTGCGTGCCTGGGCTGAGCCTGGTCTACCTCCACGGCTCGCATGCACGGGGCGACGCTCGGGCGGATAGCGACGTCGACGTCGCGGTGCTCGCCGACTCGTCGGTCGACCCGCTCACGCTCGTCGCTCTGCAGTCGGATCTCGAGCCGCTCCTCGGAGCCGACGTCGACCTGCTCGACCTAGGGCGCGCCGACGACGTCATACGCGTGCAAGTCATCGCGCACGGACGCGTGCTGTTCGAGCGCTCCACGCTGGTGCGTGAGCGCTTCGAGATGCACGCGCTGTCGCGCTACGCCCACCTCAACGAGGAGCGCTCCGGCATCATCGAGGACGTCAGCGAGCGTGGGAGTGTCCATGGATGACGTCGTCCTGAACAAGGCGGAGACCATCGAGCGCTGCGTGCAGCGCGTGCGTGAAGTGTACGGAGAGGACACCGGTGCCTTCCGGCACGACCTGACGCGGCAGGAGTCGGTGCTGCTCAACCTGCAGCGCGCCTGCGAGGCCGCGATCGACCTCGCGATGCACCTGGTCCGCTTGGACCGGGCGGGCATCCCGAAGACGAGCCGGGAGGCGTTCGACCTGCTCGAGCGCTCGGGAACCGTCCCGGCCACACTGGCCGCCCCGATGCGTTCGATGGTCGGTTTCCGGAACGTGGCCGTCCATGACTACCGGCGCCTCGATCTCGACGTGGTCGAGTCGATCGTGGAGCGGCACCTGGACGACCTGTTGGCCTTCGCCACGCTGGCGCTGCAGCGACGCAGCGAGCCCTGAGCGCACGGCGCGACGCCGTTCAGCGCCGACGCCGCGTCCACCCGAGCAGCGCCACGCCGATGCCGATCAGCGTGAGCGGCAGGACCCAGCGGGTGAAGGCGCCGGTCGGGTCGTTGGCGAGCACCGTGATGGCGGCCCAGACCAGCGCCGGCCACAGCGCCCAGCGCCCGCCGCCGCGCTCGCGCGGGAGCAGGTAGATGGCCGTGAAGGTGGCGGTCATGCCGAGCAGGAACACCGAGCCGCCGTCCCAACGCGGCCACAGCGTGTCGACGGCGGCCACGGCCGCGAGGGTCGACACGACGCCGGCCGGGATCAGCGCCCAGCCGCTGCGGGCCCGGCCCTTGGACGGCGTCAGGTAGACGAGCCAGAAGGCCCACGCCACGAAGCCCAGGAACGCGGGACCGGAAAGCTGCGTCGTGGTCGCCGCGGCGGTGATCGCGAAGCCGGCGTGGACGGCGAGGCGCAGCGGCAGCACCCGAGGCGCCGACAGCGCCCGCCACGCGATGGCGGCGAGGGCGCCCAAGGCGGCCAGCCACACGAGTTCGCCGAAGAGGCCGAAGGCGCCGCGGCCGCCCAGCAAGATCACGAGGCCGCCGAGGACCAGCAGGATGCCGAGCGCGCGCGGGTTCACGACGGGTCTCCGGCCCCATCACCAGCCGCGCCGCCGGCAGCGGCGGCGAGCGGCACCTCGGCCTCGATCACGGTGCCGGCGCCGGGGCGGCTCTGCAGCCGCACCCGACCGCCCAGGGCGGCCAGGCGCTCGCGCATCGAGGTGTGCCCGAGGTGGCCGGGGAAGCTCGCGCCCGCATCGAAGCCGACGCCGTCGTCGGCGACGCGCACCTGCAGTCGGCCGACGTCCACGCGCACGCGCACGTCCACGCGGCTGGCACGGGCGTGCTTCACCACGTTGTGCAGCGCCTCTTGGACGACGCGCAACAGCACCTGCTTGGCCGCGAACGGCAGGTCCGGCTCGGTTCCCAGGTCGCGTTGGGTCTCGAGGCCGTGGCGCAGCTCGAGGCCGTCGAGTTGCCGGTCGAGCGCCCCGACCAAGCCGACGTCGGCGAGCGCCTCGGGACGCAGCTCGAAGATCAGGGCGCGCATCTCGGCCAGGGCCGCCTCGGCCAGCTCGACGACGGTGTCGAGCGCCTCGTTCACCCTCTGCGGGTCGCGTTCGGCGCGCTGCTGGGCGGCGTGCGTGGTGAGCACGATGGCGTAGATCGCCTGGCTGACAGAGTCGTGCAGCTCGCGCGCGAGGTGGCGCCGCGCCTCGTCGGTGGCCTCGTCGCGGGCGCGCTCGTAGAGGCGCACGTTCTCGATCGCGACCGCGGCCTGCGCCGCGACGCCGCCCGCCAGCCGGCGACGCTCGTCGTCCCAGGCGGGGCGAAGCGTCGTCGCCCGCGTCGCGCGCACGCGCAACACGCCGACGACGCGATCCCGCACCCGCAGGACAAGGGTGAGGCGATCCCCGTCCACGCCGTCCGTCGGGCCCTCGCCCCGCGGCGCTTCGGGGAGCCCCGTCCCGCGCGCGGCCAGACGCGTCCAGCCGCCATCGGCGGTCCGCTCCCACACGTCCGCGGCGGCGACGCCGCCGACGTCGTCGAGGCGATCGAGCACCGCCGCCAGGAGCGGCTGCAGCTCGGTGGTCATGGCGATGGTGTTGGAGAGTTCGAGCAGCGCCCGCAGCTCCGCGGTGCGGGCGGCCACGCGCGCCTCGAGGCGATCCTGGGCCTCGGCGAGCGCCGCGGCCATGGTGTTGAACGAGGCGGCGAGCTCGCCGAGCTCGCTGCGGTCGCGCACCGGGAGGCGCACGTCGCGCTCGCCCGCGGCCAAGGCGCGGGTCGCGCCCGTGAGCTGGGCGATCGGCTCGGCCAACAGCGCGCGGGAGAACGCGGCCGCCGCCACGAGCGTGACCGCCACGACCACTGCGAGGTTGATGAGCGTGCTGCGCACCACCGCACCGACGGCCTCGGGAGCGGCGCCCTCCAACACCGCCGCGCCGCCGTCCGGACCGAGCAGCAGCGCGTCGAGGCCGCGCCACAACAGCACCGCGGTGGCGCCCGCGAGCACGGCGACCACGGCGAGCAGCAGCAGCGTCAGCCGGGTCGAGAGGCGCTGCAGCAGCGGCGTCGACGCGTTGGCCGGTTCATGGTGCACGCGTCACCCATCCCTCGCGCAGGGCGTGGAGCGCGGCTTGGGTGCGTCTCTTCAGGCCGAGTTTGGCGAGCACGCTGGAGACGTGGGTCTTCACGGTGGCCTCGCCCACCCCGAGCGTCTGGGCGATCGTCTTGTTGGTGGCGCCGTGCGCGAGCTGCTGCAGCACCTCGAGCTCGCGCTCGGTCAAGGTGTCGCGGCCGTCGACCGGCGCGCTGGTCGGACGGCGCAACTCGCGCATCAGCCTGGCCTGGGCGCGCGGGTCGAGCCACACCTCGCCACGCGCCGCCGCGCGCACGGCCTCGAACAGCGTGTCGGGGCGCGTCTCCTTGAGCAGGTACCCCGACGCGCCCGCCTCGACCACGTCGACCACCATGCGGTCCTCGAGCACCGACGTGAGCGCCACCACCTCGACGTCGGGGTACGCGCTGCGGATCGCGCGCGTCGCCTCGACGCCGTTCATCACCGGCATCAGCAGGTCCATCACCACGACGTCGGGGCGCAGCTCGGCCACGCGCTCGAGCGCCTCGCGACCGTTCTCCGCCTCCCCCACCACCTCGAGGTCGTCCTGCAGATCGAACACCAGCCGCAGGCCGTTGCGCACCACGGTGTGGTCGTCGACGAGCAGCACGCGCACGCGTTGGGGACGGTCGACGGACGTGGCCATGGCGCCTCCGCCGCCAGCCTACCGCCCGGCTGCACACGGTCGCCTCCGCCGTTGGGGGGAGGCTGCCATCCCCCCGATGAACGACGTGCGCTCACGACCGACGGCCGATGTGCGCGTCACCCGCCGCGCCCTAGCCTGGTCGTGACCAAGGAGGTCCACCATGTCCTTCAAGCTCGATCTCGATCACATCGACCGCCGGCGCCTCGTCCCCGGCCTGATCCTCATCACCCTCGGCGTCCTCGGCCTGCTCGGCTCGCTCGGCTGGCTCGGCGGCCTCGGCGGCCTGGTCGGCACCGTGCTCTTCGGCGCGGCCGCGTACTTCGCCTACCAGCACGGCCAGCGCACCGGCGCCCTCGGCTGGCGCGTCGCGGTCTACCCGCTGGCAGGCCTCGCCATCGCCGGCATCACGCCCGACCCGATCAGCGGCGCGGCCTTCCTCACGGGCCTCGGCATCGCGTTCGTGCTCGTCTACCGCGAGGACCCGCGCCGCTGGTGGGCGATCATCCCCGCCGGCGCGCTGCTGGCGATGGCGCTCACGACCGTGGTCGAGGACGGCACGCGCGGCGGTGGCGGCGCCGCCTTCCTGCTCGGCCTGGCGGCCCCCTTCTTCGTCCTCTCGCGGCTGCCGGGCAACGCGCAGCCCTGGGCCATCTACCCTGCCGCCGCGCTCGCGCTCCTCGCCGTGCTCGCGCTCACCACGGGCGGCAGCTGGGTGGTCCCGGTGGTGCTGATTGCGATCGGTGCCTGGATGCTGCTGAAGCCCGAAACGGCCAAGGAGGTGCGTGACACGGTGGTACGCACGGTGCGCGACGCAACGACGGCGCGGCCGACGGCACAGCCGACCGAGCCCGCAGCCGCGGACGTGGACCCGGCGGTCGCGAACGCACCGAGCGACGCAGCTGCGACCGACGCACCTGCAACCGACGCACCTCCGACCGACGCACCTCCGACCGACGCTCCCGGGCCCGACGGCCAGGAGCCGACCACCCGAGACCCCGGACACGAGCCGCGCTGACGGCGCTCGAGCTCGGCCGCGCCCGCCATGTCCAGCACACGGCGGGCGCGGCCGCGTCCGTCTCGCACCCGGCCCAGCCATACGCGCGTCTGGCCGGGCAACGGCTGGGCAGCGCCCCCGGTATCCTGCACACACGGGGCGCGAGCGACGAGCCCGTGCCCGTTGCGGGCGTCGCCCGCCACGCGGAACGAGGGGGCGCGACGCCGTGCCCCGTCGACCACCAGGACGCCGCACACCGTGAAGGGGATGGTCGCATGACGCTCACACTCAAGTCCGACGCCGCATACGCGTTGCTGGTACCGACCAGCATGGGGGTACGCCTGACCCCGGAGAACGCTCAGCCGTTCCACGCAGGCGAGCGCTTCCTCATGCAGGTGACCAGCGCCGAGACGAACGTGGCCAGCATCTCCTCGCTCCTGGGGTTGCCGGTCAAGGTGCTCACCGCCCTCGTTGAGGACAGCCCCGTCGCGCGAATGATCCGCGACGACTTGGCGGGACGGCGCATGGATGTCGAGGCCACCCTCGTCCCACAGGGCGACCCGTGGGGGTACCGGCACCAGTTCAACCTCGCCGACAGCGGCCTGGGCATCCGCGGCCCGCGCGTCCACAACGACCGCGCCGGCGAGGTCGGCCGCACGCTCGACGTCGAGGACTTCGACCTGGAGCGGATCTTCGGGAGCGAGGGCGTGCAGATGATGCACCTGTCGGGCCTCATCGCCGCGCTGTCCCCGGAGACGAGCCGCTTCTGCGTCGAGTTGGCTCGCGCCGCGCAACGCCATGGCACCCGCATCTCGTTCGACCTCAACCATCGCGCCTCGTTCTGGGAGGGGCGCGAAGCGGAACTGCGCGAGCAGTTCGCCGAGATCAGCAGCCTCGCCGACGTGCTGATCGGGAACGAGGAGGACTTCCAGCTCTGCCTCGGCGTCGAGGGACCCGAGGCCGGCGGGGCGAACCTGGCCAGCGAGCTCGACGGCTTCAAGGGCATGATCGAGCGCACCAAGTCCGCGTTCCCGAACGTGTCCGTGTTCGCCACCACCTTGCGCGAGGTGGTGCACGCCAACCTCCACCGCTGGGGCGCGATCGTGGCCGAGGGTGAGCGCTGGCACGTGGTCGAGCCACGCGAGATCTCCGTGCTCGACCGCATCGGCGGCGGCGACTCCTTCGTGGGCGGCATGCTCTACGCCATCCTGCGCGGCTGGGAGCGCGAGACCTGGGTCCAGTTCGGCTGGGCCACGGGTGCGCTCGCCACGACCTTCCTGACCGACTACGTCAACGTCGCCGACGAGGACCAGGTCTGGAGCGCCTGGAAGGGGAACGCGCGGGTCAAGCGCTGAGGCCTCGCCGGCGGGAGCCGGCTCGCGGCGCGCCTCGATCCCCACGTCGGATCCGAGGCCTCGATCCTCAGTTCAGAGACGACGGCAGATCTTCTCACCCGTCCACGGGTTCCGGAAGCATTGCTCGGTCGACAGCGTGCCGAACGATGTCTCCGCCTCGCCCGTCGCGGGATCGAGCGTGGGGTGCTCGTGGATCTCGCCATCGAGCGTCAGCGCCCCGCGCTGCTCGAGCGTGTTGAGGATGATCCAGCCGCCAACGTAGCGCAGTCCCTCGACGGTCTCGCCCTCGGCTCTGTGTAGCCCCGCGTCACCCTCCGCCGCGACGGCACTGAACGATTGGGGGTCCTGACCAGCGAACTCGACCTCT
Source organism: Trueperaceae bacterium (assembly GCA_003556805.1). Lineage (GTDB taxonomy): Bacteria > Deinococcota > Deinococci > Deinococcales > Trueperaceae > CSSed10-48. Next base: position 9,818 of record PWQI01000252.1, read on the forward strand.
CCTGTGACGACGGTCGCACCGAGCGTCAACGCGACGCTTACGCCGTCGCCCTCCAGCACGATCGAGCCGCCGGTCGTCTGCCCGTAGAGCCAGGTCGACACGTCCGCTTCGTCGCACAGGTACACGACGACGTCCCTCGTCTGACCGTCGGGATGCTCGGCAACCATCACCCCGACGAACACGTTGCCGTCGAGGTCGGCGACGAACGAGTCGGCGAGGAGTTCGGTGTCCGGGTCGGCGTCAGCGGCGGCACACGCCGCGAGCAGCCCGAGGACGAGCGCGGCCGCGGCCGTGCTCGCCAGCCAGCGAGGTCGTACGTTCCACATGCGTTCAGCCATGGTCAGGTCCTTACGATCGGTCTCGATGTCGTCGGATTCCCGGCGCCGTCGAGGGCTCGCGTCCACATATGGCAGACCACGTGAGGGAGATCTCCGACACGCTTGCGCGCCCTGCGCGGCGCACTCCCGCTCGCCGCCTCACCCCCTTTCCACGTCCGCAGCGCTCGATCGAAGCTCGATGGAACGCATTCGTCGATCATGATTGTCTGGCACACCGTGTGCCCACACCGTAGAGACAACGGGCCGGCCTCCATGTCGTCTGGCTTGCGAAGCAGCGCCGGGCGGCCCAACCGGTGACCCGCGTCAGGCACACCTCCCCTGCCGCGAGCAGCGCCTCGTCGACGGTGCAGGTGCGCAGCGCTGCGCGCTCGGGAACACATGTACTCGCGACGTACCTGCACGTAACCCACACGACGCCTTCGGCCCGTCGCCCCTCGCACCATGGCGGCACGACCAGCATCGGGCCGGGTGACCGGTCGGCGGTCCGCCCGACCTCGGTGCCCCGCCGAAGGGGGCAACGATGATCGTCGTACGTGACATCTTCCAACTCGAGTTCGGCAAGGCGAAGGAGGCGACCGTCCTCCTGAAGCAAGGGCGCGACGCGCTGAAGCGCGACGGGTACCCGACCGAGCGGCTGCTCGTCGACGTCACCGGCGACTACTACACGCTGGTGATGGAGAGCACCTTCGATGACCTCGCCGCCTTCGAGACGAGCATGGGAACGGTGAGCTCGAGCGAGGCGTGGAAGGACGTGTACAAGCGCTTCACACCGCTGGTGCGCTCGGGCCGCCGCGAGGTCTTCCGCATCGTCGAGTGACGCTGGGCAAACCTGGCCGCTGGCGCTGGCGCTGGCGCGGTCGTGGATCGCGCCAGCGCCGTCCGTGATCGTGGGCGGCCGCCCCGGCAAACCGTGCTCAGGGGCACGCAGGCGGCGTGAACGCGTCGGCGTGGTCCGTGGCTCCCAAGCCGGCCACCACACCACCGGCCGGCACCAGCACCCTCCCGTCGACGCTCACCGAGCCCATCCCGTGGCGCGGCGTCGGCATCGCGCCCAGGCGCTCCCACGCACCACTCGAGGCCACGTACCGCTCCACCTCGTCGAACATGCCGTCGGACGCGGCGCGGTTCCCCTCGCCCCCGAACGCGTACAGGCAACCGTCCAGCTCGGCGAGCGCGTGCCCACTGCGGCCAGTCGGCATGTCCGCGGCTGCGGTCCACGCGTCCGCCTCCGGGTCGTAGACCTCGTGGGTGGTCAACGTGAACGGGTCGCCCGCGCCGTGGTCGTGCCCACCAGTGCGGCCACCGAGCGCGTGGACGCGGCCGCCGAGCGCCGCGACTCCAAGATGATCGCGGGGCGTTGGCATGGGCGCCAGCGTGGTCCAGGCATCCGCCGCGGCGTCGTAGGCGGCGATGTCGCTGACCGAGAGGCCGTCTCGGGCACCCCCGATCGCGTAGAGGCGGCCGTCGAGAACGGTCGCCGCGAGTCCGCCACGGGCCGTCGGCAGGGGCGCCGCGAGCGTCCAGGCGTCCACGGCCGGATCGTAGACCTGCACGGCGTCGGTGGGGTTGGCCAGGAACGGACCGCGGTACCCACCCACCACCACGAGCCGCCCATCGACCACGCCGGCGGCCGGATGGTTGACCGCCACCGGCAGCGGCGCAACGGGCAGCCACGCGTCGTCACCCGGGCGCCAGCGCTCCACGCTCGCGATCGTGGCGCCACGCGCGTCGAAACCGCCGACGGCGTAGAGCGCACCGTCGAGCCAGGCCGCGGCGATCTCCTGGCGCGGCACGCCGAGCGACGGTAGGTCGTCCCAAGAGCCCGCGCTCGCGAGCCAGGCGAGGCTCAGGAGCGCGCTGGCCGCGAGCCACCGGCTCCACGGCATGAGCGCCGTCCACGCGCGCGTCGATCGAGCCACACGATGTCGCTGCATCCCACACCTCCAACACGGTCACCGTACTCGCTACGGCGCCACGACGGCTGCGACCCTGACACGTCGGAAAACCGGGCGAGCTCGGCAGCGCGCGGCCTCAGAGCGCGTCGCCCGGCGCCGGCTCTTGCAGGTGGTGCACAGCGCGCGTGAGATGGTGCGAGAACGCATCCACCCACGCGAGCGCCGCCATCGTGTCGTCGACCTCGTACGGGTCGCGCCGACCACGGACCACCGAACGCAGCACCACGGCCTTCGTGCGACGGCGCTCCTCCTGGACGGCCGCGAACGCCTCGTGTACGTGCGTCGCCGGTGCCTCGGGTGCCAGCACGGGGCACCATGCCATCGTCGCGTCGATGCCTGCCGCGAGCGCCGCGCGGACCTCGGCCAAGGCGTCGTCACGCCCCAGGGCGGCCATCGGCGCGACGCGCCCGAGTTCCGCCACGGCGTCGCGCAGGTGTACCAGCGCGTGCAGCACCGACACGTAGCGCCGCTCCACCGCGTCGCAAGTGGCGGGCTCCGGCGGGAGCTTGGCTAGGAACGATGCGGTCTCCTCCAACGCGTGCTGTACGTGCTGAAGGCGCAGTCGTGCGGCTTGCGCTGCGCGGCCACGAGCGGCCTTCGTCACGAGGCCGTGGGTCACGTCGGCGAGCTCGGTCGCGGCCATCAACAGCGTCGTGCGGGCGGCCAACACCGCCGCCGTGGGCCCATCCGCCGCGGCCGTCTCGAGGTACTGCGTGAAGCGCGGGCTCCGCTCGGGCGCCAGGCGCGACACGAGCGCAGCGAAACCACCGAGCCAGGGCGCCACGAGCGCCACGCCGAGCACGTTGAAGAGCGTGTGGAAC
>PWQI01000102.1 GCA_003556805.1 Trueperaceae bacterium
AAAGGCACACTGCGCCTCGAGCGCGTTGACGAGTTGCAAGGGCGTAAGGACTACGAAGACATTCCTACTCATAGTCTCCGCTACCACGCACGTCAATCAAACTGACCAGCGACAGTCGCACACATCCGAGGTGACCAAACACGCGTGCCGTACACGCGTCGGATGATACCGCAACCAGAGTGAGCTGAACCCCGTGGGTTGGACGGGCGGACGGCTGTCCTTGAGACACATACCAAGGCGGTCAGAAGCAAGTGAACACTGCTGGGGGGGTCAGGTGGTTGTCTTGCTCCGGGTGGTTTGGAGTCCTACTGTGAGGGTGGTTGATTGCTGCCTGGAGGTTTGTGATGCCGATGAAGTCGTCGTTCGGTCCTGCGGAGCGTACTGCCTTGGTGTTGCGGTTGCTGCCGAAGGAGGAGCCTGCGGCGTAGATCGCGCGCCGGGCTGGGGTGAGAAAAGAGGCGTGGAACGAGCCGAAGCAGGGCGCCGCGCCCACGGCGTACGTCACGATCCACGTACACGTTGGTAGCCCGACGCACGCAGCGGGTGCCACCTCGACGCGCCCCCGTCGATCGGCTAGCGCCCCACCCCGGCGTAGACGAGGCCCGCGCTGCGGACCACCTCCGGGCGCACCGCGTTCCGCGCGTCGAGCACGATCGTGCCGCGCATCGCTTGGGCAAGCGCGCGCCAATCGAGGTGGCGGTACTGCTGCCAATCGGTGACCACGACGAGGGCGTCGCAGCCACTTGCCAACGTGAGCTCGTCGTCGGCATACGTGACCGGGAGGTCGGGGTACTGGGTGCGGGCGTTCGGCATGGCGACCGGGTCGTGCACACGGATCACCGCGCCGCGCTCGGCGAGGTGCCGGGCGAGCGTGATGGCGGGAGCGTCGCGCAGGTCGTCGGTGTCGGCCTTGAAGGCGAGGCCGAGCAGGCCGATCGTGGTGCCGCGCAGTACCTTCAGGTGCTCCTGCAGCTTGCCCAGCATGCGGAGCCGCTGGCGGTAGTTCACGTCGATCGCCGCTCGGACGATCGGCATGGCGTAGTCGTAGCGCTCGGCCGTGGCCACGATCGCACGGGTGTCCTTGCCGAAGCAGCTGCCACCCCAACCGATCCCAGCGTGCAGGAAGCGAGGCCCGATGCGCTCGTCGAGGCCGATGGCGCGCGCGACCTCGGTGACGTCGGCGCCGACGTGCTCGGCGAGCCCGGCGAACTCGTTGATGAAGCTGATCTTGGTCGCGAGGAACGAGTTGGCAGCGTACTTGGTGAGCTCCGCGCTGGTGGTGGTCGTGGTCACGAGGCTCGGCAGCGGGTAGCGCTCCGGCCGCGGTGTAGCGGCGGGTGGCTCGAACGTCTGCTCCAAGAACGGGGCGTACAGCTCGCGCAGGACTCCAACCGCCCAGGGATCGTCGGCGCCGATGACGATGCGGTCGGGGTAGAAGCTGTCGTGCATGGCGCGACCCTCGGCCAGGAACTCGGGGTTGCTCGCCACCGCGACCCGGGCGTCGACGCCGAGCTCGGCCAGGCCGCGCTCGATGATCCCCGCGACGTGCCGGGCGCTACCGATCGGCACGGTGCTCTTGTTCACCACCACCAAATCCGCACCGGGTGCGATGGCGGCAGCCACGTCGCGCGCGGCTTGGTCGACGTACTGCAGGTCGGCGTCGCCATCAGCGCGCGTCGGCGTGCCGACCGCGATCAGCACCACCCCGCGGCCCTTGAGCGGCGGGATCGAGGTCTGGAAGCGGGCACGGTCCTTGGCGTCGCGCAACAACTCGGGCAACCCGTGCTCGACGATGGTCGGCGTGCCGGCCCGCAGGCGCTCCACCACGTCGGGGTTCGTGTCCACGCACGTGACGTCGTGGCCCACGTGCGAGAGCGCTAGGCCGGTGGTGAGACCGACGTAGCCGGTGCCGATGATGGTGACGTGCATGGTGCGACCTCCAACGCTTCGCCCTGCAGGATACGTGACGAACCCGCCGAATCGAGGGCGGCCGACCGCCACGATCCAGGACGACGTGCTGGGGTCGCCACGGCGTCGCTGACCTCGTCGCGGATCGTATCGTGGCGGGCACCGAAGACCGTGGGCGGTCGCCGGCGCGGCACGCCCTGGCCGGCGCAGGCCACGGGTAGAATGCGCTCTCGCGCGCGCTCGCAGCGCGCGCGGCGGTGGAGGGGCTTCACGTGACGCAGCCAGGTGAGCCGAGCCCGAGGGCGCCGTTCGAGGCAGGGGGGCGCGTGCACCAGCCGTGACGGTTGCCGGTGGACCGCTCGGGTGGTCCTGGCGGCTCCCGGTCGCGACCCGCTTCGGCCGGGGCAGCCGGGCTGACCTGGCCGCCGCCGCTGAGGCGTCGCCCTGGCTCGTCGTCGGGAGCGCCGCGGGCCGCGAGCGCGTGCTCGCCGACCCGGTCCTTGGCCCGTTGCTCGCGCGCCGAACCGTCGTATGGGCGGAGCCCGTTGCCCCGACGCCCGATGTGGAGCACCTCGAGGCGCTCAGCCGGCCGCATCTCGGCCGGGGGTACGGCGTCGTCGTCGGGATCGGCGGCGGGTCGGTCATGGACGCTGCCAAGGTGATCGCCGCACGGCTGGCCGCTGGCCCGGGCGTCGCGCTGCGAGATCTGCTCGACGATCCGCACGCTATCCCGGCCGCCGCCCGACCGCGCGTGATCGTGCTCCCGACCACGGCTGGCAGCGGCAGCGAGGTCACGCCGTTCGCCACCGTCTGGGATCGCCGTCACGGCGTCAAGCGTTCGCTGACGGGCGAGGCCGTGTGGCCGAGCGCGGCGCTCGTCGACCCGGACCTGAGCGACGCGCTGCCCCACGAACCGACGCTGGAGAGCGGCCTCGATGCCCTGAACCAAGCGCTGGAGTCGGTGTGGAACCGGCACGCGTCGCCGCTCACCGTCGCGCTCGCGACCCGCGCGGCCACGCTCGCCTGGCGGGCGCTGCCGAACGTGCTCGAAGCGCAGCCTGCGGCCGCGGCGCGTGCCGCCATGGCTGAGGCCGCGTTGCTGGCCGGCATGGCCATCAGCCAGACCCGCACGGCGCTCTGCCATGCCCTGTCGTACCCGCTCACGCTCGCGTTCGGCGTCGCTCACGGTGTCGCCTGCGCGTTCACCATGGCCGCAGTGGCGCGACACGTGGTGCCGGTGGACGATGGACGCCTGGCGCGCCTAGCGCGCGACCTGCTCGGTGCGGATGCCCGCGCCGCCGACCTACCGGACGCCCTCGACGCCTACGTCGACCGCCTCGGCGTCCGTGGCCGCGTCCGTGCGGCCATCGGCTCGCGCGACTCGCTCCTCGCGCGCACGCGTGT
>PWQI01000164.1 GCA_003556805.1 Trueperaceae bacterium
CAGGAGTTCGCCATCTGGTTGCCGCTGCCGGTGCTGGTGTTGCACATGAGCGAGCGTGGGCTCGATCTGGCGCTGATCGGGTTCGCGTTCGCCGTCCGTGCCGTATGCGTGGTCGTGCTCGAGCTCCCGACGGGCGGTCTCGCCGACGCCATCGGCCGCAAGCCGATCGCGCTGGCCTCGCAGGCGTTCACGTTCGTGTCGTTCGTCTTCCTGTTGTTCGTCACTGGCCCCGTGACGCTGTTCGCGTACGCGCTGTTCCAGGGCATCGGCTCGGCGCTCCATAGCGGCGCGCTCGAGGCCTGGTACGTCGACCGGCTCCGCTCGACCAACGCGGGTGTCGCGTTGCAGCCCCACCTCGCGAGCATCGCCGTCGCCCAGACGGCCGCGATGCTGGCGGGCGCCGCCATCGGCGGCACGCTCCCTGCGCTGCTCAGCGGCCTCGCGTTGCCGTGGCCACTGGCCGGGTTCGGGGTCGCGCTGCTGGCAGGCCTCGTGCTGCGCGCCGTGGCGCTGTGGTTGACGCTCGTGCTGGTCGAAGAGCCCGAGTTCGTCGGACCTCGGCGCAGCGCCGCGCTCGGTACGGTGTCGATCGTGCGCGACGGCCTGCGCCTCGCCCGGAACGTGCCCGTGATGCGCTACTTGCTCGTCGCCGGCGCCGCGATGGGTATGGCGATCGTCAGCCTGGAGACGCTCTGGCAACCGATCGCCGGGCTCACGTTCGGCGCCGACCCGGAGGGGAGCGCCGTCTTCGGGGTGCTCGGGTTCGTCCTGGGCGGTGCGGGGTTGCTCGGAAGCCTGGCGGTGATGCGCTTCGGTCATCTCGTCCCAGGTGGCGCACCCGTGCTGGCCGGCCTCAGCCAGCTCGTGAAGGGCGTGGCGATGCTGGTGCTCGCGCTGCATGCGGGCGCACTCGGCGTCGGTCTCGGCTTGGGACTGGCGTTCTTCGCGATCGCGACACAGAACGTCCCACACGACACGCTCGTGAACGACGCCGTGCCCGCCGAGCGCCGCTCGATCATGCTCAGCATCAACTCACTGGTGTTCTTCATCGGCGTCGCGATCGGCTCCGCGACCCTCGGCCCCCTCGCGAGCGCCACCGACCCGCGCGTGGCCCTCACGGTCGCGGCCGTCGTCACGCTGTTGGCCTGCGGTGCCTATGTCGGCGTGGCCGTCGCGCTGCGCGCCGGTGCCATCACGAGGCCGCACGCGGCCAAGGGCGCGGCGGGGCCTTGACACGAGGGCGGCCGCGGCCATCCCGGCCGCCGTCGAACAGCGCTCAGTCGGCCGCGTCGGGAAACGGGCCGAGGTTGCGTTCGATCACCGCGTCGATGCGCGGCGCCCGACCCATGAACGCCGCGAACAGCTCGCCGGGATCCGCGCTGTCGCCGCGCGCCAGCAGCGTGTCGACGAACGCGCGCCCCACACCGCGGTCGAAGAGCCCCTCTTCCCTGAACCGCGAGAACGCGTCGGCATCGAGCACCTCGCTCCACTTGTAGGCGTAGTACCCCGCCGCGTACGAGCCGGCCATGATGTGCGTGAAGGCGCACACGACGCCCGTCGGGACGAAGCGCTCGGCGATGTCGAAGGGCACCATCACGCTGCGGGCGAAGGCGTGCGGATCCCCGTGGAGCGTCGGATCGAAGTCCACGTGCAGGGCCATGTCGACGTTGGCCAACGCGAGCTGCCGCATCTGCATCCATGGCTGCATGAAGAAGCGCGATGCGAGCAGCTTGTCGACGAGTCGTTGTGGGATCGGCTCGTCGCTGTCGACGTGACGCGCGAAGCGCGCCAACGCCGCCGGCTCGAGCGTCCAGTTCTCCATCACCTGCGAGGGGAGCTCGATGAAGTCCCACGCCACGGCGCCCATGCCGCGCGCACGCACCTCCACGTTGGTGACCAGCAGGTGCAAGAGGTGACCGAACTCGTGGAAGAGCGTCTGCACCTCTTGGAAGTCGAGCAGGGCGGGCCGACCGTCGTCGCCGGGTGTGAGATTGCCGCACACCAGGCCGACGTGCGGATCGAACCCGCCGTCCGGCCGGGGACCTCCCTCGACGAGATCGTTCATCCAGGCGCCGTCACGCTTGTCGGAACGGGGGTACCAGTCGGTGTAGAAGGTGCCGACGTGGGTCCCGTCCTCGTCGCGCACCTCGAAGCACTCCACGTCGTCATGCCAGCGCTCGGGTGCGTCGACCCGCTCGAACCGCAACCCGAACAGGTCGGAGGCGAGCTCGAACATCCCGGACTGCACGCGCGGCAGGGGGAAGTACGGGCGCAAGGCCTGCTCGTCGAGATCGAAGCGACGCTCACGCCAGCGCTCGAACGCGAAGCGAACGTCCCATGGCTCGAGCGTCTCGATCCCCAGCTCGTCGCGCGCAAAGGCCTCGAGCTCCGCGATCTCGCGCTCTGCATACGGGCGCGTCCGGGCCTCGAGCGTGGCGAGGAAGGTGCGAACCTGGTCCACGCCGGCCAGCATCCGATCCTCGAGCACCAGCGCCGCGTAATCGCGATAGCCGAGCCGTGTCGCAAGGTCGCGGCGCATCCGCACGATGTCGTCGACGATCGCACGGTTGTCGTGCAGCCCACCCTCGGCGCGGCCGTTGTAGGCACGCCAGAGCCGTTCACGCAGATCGCGCCGACGGGCGTGCCGCAGGAACGGCAGGTACGACGGGGCCTGGAGCGTCACGCGCCAACCCGTCCGTCCGGCTGCTCGCGCCCGCTCACGCGCCTGCTCGACGACCGACGGCGGCAGTCCGTCCAGGTCAGCGGCATCGTCGAGATCGAGCACGAACGCGTTCGTGGCATCGAGGACGTGCTCCGAGAAGCGGGTCCCGAGCCGCGCCAGCTCGACGTGGAGTTCCGCGACGCGCTCACGCTCCCCCTCGGGCAGGCCGGCGCCAGCGCGGCGCAACCGGTCGAGCGTCTTGTCCAGATGACGGCGGCGCAGCGGGTCGAGCGTGTCCGCATCGGGACCCGTGGCGACGTCGTGCAGCGCGCGGTACAAGCGCGTGTCGACCTCGAGGCGCGCACGGAAGGTCTTGTAGCGCGGCTGGACCCGAGCGAACGCGTCGCGCAACTCGGGACTCGAGCGGACGCTGGTGAGGTGATACGCGTAGCCATACACGCGGTCCACCCGTTCGAGGAGGGCATCGAGCACGTCGACGGTGTCGCCGTAGCCGCGCGGGCCCTCCCGATCGAGGAGTCGCGCAAGCGACGCCTCTGCCTCCGCGACGGCGGCTTCGACGCCGGTCTCGACGTCACGAGCCGTGGCGGAGCGGAAGTCGATGCGCTGCGCACGAG
>PWQI01000245.1 GCA_003556805.1 Trueperaceae bacterium
GGCCATCGTCGCTGAAGGTCCAGTCGGTCGCGAGGCGCGGCTGCAGGCCCAGCCCGCGATCGAACACCACCAGCGGCTCCATGATCACGTTGATCCGCTCGAAGGACGGCACGTCCACCGAAGTGCGCGGATCGAAGCCCGACACCTCGCTGGTGCTGCCGATGATGAGGCGGTCGTTCTGCGCCTGCGCGGCGCCGACGAGCAGGAGGCACGCCGCGAGCAGCGCGCCGATGACGGTGGTTCGTCTCATGATGGGTCCCTCCCACGCTCGGCGCGGACGCTTCGTCGGCGCGCCGAGCAACGACGGAGCCGTCGCTGACGCGCCCGGACGGCACGCACGGCAGGCGACGGCGTGCGTGCAAGCTATCACATGTGCCGCGGTGCCGGCTCGGTTCGATCGGCATTCTGGCGGCGACCACGATTTGCGTGCCCCGACCTGCATCGGGGCGCGCAGGTGCTGCTCAAGCGTATGTACGGCCGTGATGGCCGCGACGCGGGTCGCTGACGCTCAGCGGTTCTTGCTGATCAAGTGGGCGTCCTGGAAGGTGTTGGGGCTGTACGGGTGCACGCTCCAGCCACCGATCCAGGGGTGGTACAGAGCGGTCTCTTCGGTGTAGTTGATGAAGGCGTACGGCGACTCCTCGACCACGATCGCCTGGATCTCGCGGTACAGCTCGATCGAGCGCTCGCTGGACGGGTCGGTGACGGTCGCCTCGTCGAGCAGCTCGTCCACGCGGGGGTTGTTGTAGTTCGTGTAGTTCGCCGAGCCCGGGTCGCCGCTGTGGAACTGACGGATGGTGGCGCGGTCGGGATCGAGCTGGCCGCCCCAACCGAGGATGAACATGTCGAAGTCGTCGGTCTGCTGCACGCGCTGCAGGAATGCGCCGAACTCCTCGACGTTGGTCTGCAGCTCGAGGCCGATCTGGCTGAACTCGAAGTTCAGGATCTCGGCGATCTGGATGCGCACGGCGTTGTCGTTCGTGTAGAGGCGCAGCGGCTCATCGAAGTCGAGGCCGGCTTCCTCGAGCAGGCTCTGGGCGAGTTCGGGGTTGTAATCGTAGATGCGCACGTCGGGGTTGAACCACGGCATGGTCGGCAGGATCATGCTGATGCCGGGGAAGCCGTTGCCGTTCAGTACGCGTGCGACGATCGCCTCGCGAGGGATCAGGTGGTTGAGCGCCTGACGCACACGCACTTCATCGAGCGGAGCCACGTTGGTGTTGAAGCCGAGGTACGTGTAGCCCGTGCCGGGGGTTCGCTCGAGCACGAACGCCGGGTCCTCTTCCAGGCGCGGCAGGTCCTCAGGCGGGAGCTGGCCCTGGGTCGCGTCGATCTCACCGGCTTCGAAGGCCAGCAGCCGCGTGGCGTTCTCGGGGATGATGCGGAACTCGACGAACTCGATGGTACCGGCGCCACCCCAATAGTCGTCGAAGCGGCGGAGCACGGTGCGGTCGTCGCGCACCTGCGACTCGAAGGCGTAGGGGCCGGTACCGACCGGACGCACGTTGCGGTCGTGATCGACATGCTCCGGCACGATCTGCATGCGCGCCATGTTGTTGATCAGGAAGGCCGTCGCGCGGTTGAGGTTGAACACCACGGTGTAGTCGTCGGGCGTGTCGATGCTGTCGATGGCCACGTAGAGCGAACGGTTCTGGGCGCCGAAGTCCGGGTCGAGCACCGTCTCGTAGGTGAAGCGCACGTCGGCCGACGTGAAGGGCTCGCCGTCGTGCCAGACCACGTCGTCACGCAGATCGAAGGTGATCGTGAGGCCGTCGTCGCTGATCTCCCAGCCGGTGGCCAGGCGCGGCTGGAGGCCCAGGCCGTCATCGAACACCACGAGCGGCTCGAGGATGACGTTGATCACCATGAACGACGGCACGTCGGTGGCGATGCGCGGATCGAAACCGGACACCTCGGCGGTGGCGCCGATGATCAGCCGGTCGTTCTGCGCCTGGGCGGCGCCGAACAGGAGTAGGGCGCACGCCGCGAACAGCGCGCCAAGGAGTGGAAGACGCTTCATGAGATCTCCTCCAAGTGGTGCGGGGCGACCGGGCCACGGCGGTCCGGCCATGGGCTCCACGCGCGCCACCACGACCGCGACGATCGCGGCGTGGACTCGGCGGTGGTGGGCAACATGCACCGTATCACATGTGTGGGCGCGATCACCTCGTCGATGCAAGCTCGACCACGCGCCCGCCACGAAGACGGTGCTAGCGTCGCATGTGGACAACGCAACGACCGGCCGCGCGTGGCGCTGGCGCGTCGCCCTCCCCTTCGTGGCTGCCGTGTTCCTGACACTCAGCGCTTGCGCACCGGGTACCGGCGTCTTCGACGTCCGGCTGCGCATAGACGTCACGCCGGTGGTGCGCGCTGGCGTGCAGGTGGTGCGTGTACCGCCGGAGCGCCCCGCCGGGGGCATCACCGTCCGACCGCGCGCCGACCAGGCCTTCCGTATCCCGCCCGGCCACTACCCACCGCCCGGGCAATGCCGCGTCTGGATACCCGGCCGACCACCAGGGCAGCAACCGCCGCCCGGGGCATGCTCGAGGCTGGAGCGGGAGGTCCCACGTGGTGCGTACCTGATCGAAGGCTGACGGTAGGCCTGTGCGCCGAGGCACGCCGAGGCCGCGAGGGCGACGCACACCTCGCTCGAGTGCCTCTATGGTTTAGAGCATGAAACAGCCTACGATCACGGCATGCTCGTGGCGAGTCGCCGCGCTCGCGTTCATCATGCCCGCAGCGCTCGCCATCGCGGGGTGCGCCCCCGCCGCCCGCGCCATCGACACGGCCGAGCCACTTGAGATCGCTACGGAGATTCGCGACGACGTCGAGGTGGTCAGCCTCCCCCTCGAGTTACCGATGACGGGCGTCACCGTGGTACCACGCGAAGCGCCCATCTTCCACATCCCGTTGGCCTTCGTGCCGCCCCCTGGCACCTGCCGGATCTAGCAACCGGAACTCGCGCCAGACCGCCAAGCATCTCCCGGTCCCTGCGACGAGCTCAAGCGTGACGTGCCCGAGGGCGCGGTACTCGTCTACGGTTGACGCACTGCTGCGGGCCTGTCGCTGTTCGCTGTCGTTATCGTGCGCCCGCGCCAAGCGCGTCGGCGCCTCGAGAGCGCCACCGTCGCGCCCCGCCGGTTCCGGTAGGGCCGGCCGCAGCGAGTCTCCCGGACGCACGCAACGCCACACCGGTGGTGTATAGTGCCCCTTCGCGGGGGTCGTTAGCTCAACTGGCAGAGCAGCTGACTCTTAATCAGCGGGTTGTAGGTTCGAGTCCTACACGACCCACCA
>PWQI01000003.1 GCA_003556805.1 Trueperaceae bacterium
CGACGTGCACGTGCACGTGCTTCGGACCGCGGGGTGCACCCGAGCCGTGCACCGTCACGCCGTCGATGGCGCACACGCCGCGCTCGAAGCGCTCGCGCAGGGCCGACACGCGGGCCGCGCGCTCGTGCCACGCGGTCGCGCGCACCGCCGCACGACCGAAACCGACCACGGCTGGCACGTCGACCGTGCCGCCCCTGAGCCCGCGCTCTTGACCGCCACCGCGCTGCTGCGGCTCCACCACGACCCCGTCACGGAGGACGAGCGCCCCGCTGCCCTTCGGGCCCTCCACCTTGTGGCTCGAGACCACCAGCAGGTCTGCGCCGCAGTGCTCGAGCCCGACGCGTTCATGACCGAACGATTGCACGGCGTCGACGAGCACCCGCACACCGCGCGCCTCGAGGTGAGCGCGCAATGGCGCGAGGTCGTTCTGCACGCCGGTCTCGTTGTTGGTACGCATCACGGCGAGCAGCGCCGTGTCGTCCTGGAGCGCGGCGGCGAGCTCGTCGTGGTCGATCCGACCATCGGACCCGCTCGGGACCCACGTGACCGGGTGCCCGCGCCGCCCAGCAGCGTGTACGGCCTCCAGGAGCGCGGCGTGCTCAGTCCCACTCGCGACGATGTGCGCTCCCGGGCGCAACGCCAGGCTGCCGAGCAGCGCGAGGTGCAGCGCCTCGGTGGCCCCGCTGGTGAAGACCACCTGACGCGCCGTCGCCTCGAGGGCCTCCGCGACGCGTTCACGAGCGTCCTCCACCGCGCGCCGCGCCTCGCGACCGGCTGCGTGCAGCGACGACGGGTTGCCGGCGTGGTCGCGAAACCACGGCAGCATCGCCTCGAGGACGTCGGGATGCACCGGGGTCGTGGCGGCACGGTCCAAGTCGATGACCGCGGCGCGAGTGGATCGCCCCGCCGCGTCGCGCGCGCGCGTCACGAAGGGTTGGCGAACCGGCTCGGGAGAGGCTCGAGCTGGAGGAACGTCTTGCGGCGAACCAGGTCCTCGAGGCTCGTCGCGCGCAGCACGCTGCGTACCGCCTCGTCGACCTCGCGCCAGAGCGGCTCGGTGGAGCACTGCCCCGTCATCTCGCAGGTCGTGCCGTCGTCGATGCAGGCGACGGGAGCGACGCTCCCCTCGAGCAACTCGACGATCTCGAGTGCGTCGATCGAGTCGAGGGGCCGCACGACGCGGTAGCCGCCGTGGGCGCCCCGCACGCTCTCGACGAGCTGTGCGTTGCGGAGCACGGCGAAGATCTGTTCCAGGTAGGGCTGTGACAACTGCTGGCGCTCGGCGACGGTCTTCAGACTCGTCGGCTTGTCACCGCCGAGAGCGACCTCGACGAGGGCGCGCATGCCGTACTGTGCACGAGTCGAGATCCACATGGCTCCCCTTCGCCGGGCCGTTGCGAGCACCCTGGGGCGAGTATAGGCTCCGGGACGGACCACCGCCAGGGACCACGCGACCTGCGTGCGTCGCGCTCAGCGTGCCAGGTAGGCGAGCGGGTCGAGCGCCTGGCCCTCACGGCGGACCTCGAAGTGCAGGTGCGGCCCGGTCGAGGCGCCGGTCGATCCCACCAGACCCACGACCGCGCCCTGCGCAAGACGCTGACCGACCGTGACGTCGATGCGGCTGAGGTGCGCGTAGCGGGTCTCCCAGCCGGCACCGTGATCGACGATCACCAGGAACCCGTAGGCACCGACCCAACCGGCCCGCGTGACCACACCACCGCGCGCCGAGCGCACCGGTGTGCCGGTCGGCGCGGCGATGTCGATCCCGCCGTGGAACCGGTTCCCCGCCACGGAGATGTTGCGCCAGCCGAATGGCGAGCTGATCCGACCCTCCAGCGGCCAGAGGTACTCCAGGCCGATCCGGTCGATCCCGACGCTCAACTCCGCGGCCCGCCGCAGCACGGCAAGCTGCTCGGTGGCGTGCGCGGCGCGGACCTCGGGGCTCGGTGCAGAGGCCCCCACGCCGTGTTGGGCTCCGACCGCCGCACTGAGGAGGCCGGCCAGCAGCGCCACGACGACCCGGCCCGGCAGCGCCGCGGCCCGCAGCGCCAAGATCAGCCCTGGCCGAGCGTCGACAGGAACTCGGCGTTGCTCTTGGTGCGGTTGAGCCGCGACAACAGCATCTCCATCGCCTCGGCGGCGTCCATGTCGCTGATGACCTTGCGAAGCAACCACATCTTGGCCAGCACGTCCTCCGAGAGGAGCAACTCCTCGCGCCGCGTGCCCGACTTCAGGATGTCGATCGCGGGGAAGATACGGCGTTCCTCGAGGCGGCGTGAGAGGGGCAACTCCATGTTGCCCGTCCCCTTGAACTCCTCGAAGATGACGTCGTCCATCCGCGAGCCGGTCTCGACGAGCGCGGTCGCCAGGATCGACAGCGAGCCACCGCCGCGGATGTTGCGCGCGGCGCCGAGGAAGCGCTTCGGCCAGTGCAGGGCGTTGGAGTCGAGGCCACCGGAGAGGGTGCGACCGGTGGCGGGCGTGACGAGGTTGTTGGCGCGCGCGAGGCGCGTGATCGAGTCGAGCAGGATCATCACGTGACCGCCGTCCTCGACGATCCGACGGGCGCGCTCATGGACGAACTCCGCGACGCGGATGTGGTTCGCCGGCGGCTCGTCGAAGGTGCTCGCCACCACTTCGACGCCCTCCACGCTCTCCCGGAAGTCCGTGACCTCCTCCGGACGCTCGTCGACGAGCAGCACGATCACGGTGATGTCGGGTTCGTTGGTGACCGCCGACTTGGCGATCGCCTTGAGCAGCGTCGTCTTCCCCGCCTTCGGCGGGGCCACGATGAGCCCGCGCTGGCCGCGGCCGATCGGGGCGAGCAGGTCGATCACGCGCGCAGACAGGTCGTTCTGACCGATCTCGAGCGTGATCCGACGGTCCGGGAAGGTCGGCACCAGGTCGTCGAAGCGCGGGCGCTTCGCGGCTTGGAACGGGTCGACGCCGTTGACGGCCTCGACACGGATCAGCGTGCCGTAGCGCTCGTTGTCGCGCGGCCGTCGGGCCTTGCCCATGATCACGTCGCCCGTGCGCAGGCGGAACTGCTTGATGAGGCCCGCCGACACGATCACGCTGCGGGTGGTCTGCTTCAGCAGCGACTCCTGCAAGAAGCCGTAGCCGTCGGAGGAGATCTCGAGATAGCCCGAGACGAGCCGGAGACCCTCTGCCTCCGTGGAGCGCTCGAGCACCGCGACCACGAGCTCGTCTTGCGCCATCTCGCGGTAGTGCTCGAGCCCGACCTCCTTCGCCAGCAGGTGCAACTCGGGGACGATCTTGCCCTGCAGGTC
>PWQI01000406.1 GCA_003556805.1 Trueperaceae bacterium
CAAGCCGACGCTTGCCAAGCAGGCGCTCGACCTCGATCGTGACGTGGCGCTGCTGTTGCCCTGCACCATCACGCTGCGTGAAGTCGAGGCCGGCACGGAAGTACGAGCGCTCGATCCGCAGGCCGCCTTCACGCTGGCGGCACCGGCGACCCGCGCCCAACTCGCGCCGCTCGCCGACGCGGTGAGCGGACAGATCGCCGAGGCGTTCGCGCAGCTGGTCGCGACGACCGCGTGAGCGCGGGGCTGTCGTCCGGGATCGTCGTCCGGGATCACTCGTAGCGCAGCGCCTCGATCGGGCTGAGCGCCGCCGCGCGCCGGGCCGGCCATACCCCGAACACCACACCCGTCGCCACCGACACCCCCAGCGCCAGGGCGATGACCCAGGGGTTCAGCACGAAGACGTCGAGGAACGGCACTGCCGCCACCACGGTCCACAGCGCCGCCACCGACAACACCACCCCGAGCACTCCGCCGATCACGGTCAGCATCACCGCCTCGATCAGGAACTGCTGCAAGATGGTCGCCGGCTTGGCGCCGAGCGCCTTGCGCAGGCCGATCTCGCGTGTGCGCTCGGTGACGCTCACCAGCATGATGTTCAGGATGCCGATGCCGCCGACGAGCAAACTGATGGCGCCGATGCCACCGAGCAGCGCCTGCAGGATCACCGTCACGGTGTTGAACAGCGACAGCGCGCCCTCGACCGTTTGGACCTGATAGCTGTCGGGCGGTCGCCGCCTGTCCAGGATGGCGCGTACCTGCTGCTCGATCACGTTCGCGTCGCGATCGAGCGCGATGGTGATGGGCAGGAAGTCGTAGCGTCCCCGTGACAACCCGGGCACGTCGCGGAACAGGCTCTCCATCGGGACGTCCCCGGAGACGTCGTTCGCGAACGCGCCGAGCGCGCCAGCGATGCGCTGCTTCACGCCGATGACGGTGTAGAACGAGCGGTTGCCGCCACTGGTCTCGATGAGCACCTCGCGGCCGACCGGGTTGGGCACGCCCTCGAACAGCTCCTCGGCGGCGTCGGCCGACAGCACGATCACCGGCGCCCCGCGTTGCTCGTCGCCGGAGTCGAAGAAGCGGCCCTGGGCGAGGGCGATGGTGCGGTCGATCTGGGGTGCGTTGGCCGTGGTGCCGTTGAGGACGAGCCGCACCCGCGCCTCACCGGCCACGGCCCACACGCGCGTCGAGCGTTGCTGCAAGATCTCGATCGGGAGGCGACCGAGCGCTTCGATGTCGTCGTCGCTGAAGGCCGGCGAGTTGGGGTCGTTCGGGATGCGAGCCACGAAGATCGATTGCGCACCGAACGCCTGCAGTTCGGAGGTGATGCCGGCGGTTGCGATCTGACCCAAGCTGATCGTGGTGGTGACCGCGAACACGCCGATCACCACGCCCGCCAGCGTCAGGAGCGAGCGCAGCCGGTTGCCGAAGAGCGCTTCGAGAGCCGTCTTGACGTTCTCGAAGAACACGTCAGGTCTCCGCGATGCCGCTCACCAGCGGCCGGCGTCGGATCGTGACCTGCTCGGACGATTCGACCACGCCGTCGCGGATGCGGATGATGCGCTCGCAGTGCTCGGCCACCTCGGCTTCGTGCGTGACGATCAGGATGGTGCGGCCCTCGCCGTGCAACGCGTCGAAGAGCGTCAGGATCTCCTGACCGGTCTGCGAGTCGAGGTTGCCGGTCGGTTCGTCGGCAAGCAGGATGTCGGGGTCGGCGGCGAGCGCGCGGGCGATCGCCACGCGCTGCTTCTGCCCACCCGACAACTCGTTCGGGCGATGGTCCATGCGGTCCGCGAGGCCGACGCGCTCGAGCGCCTCGCGGGCACGCTCGCGGCGCGCGCGCAGACCCATGCCGCGGTACAGCAGGGGCAAGGCCACGTTGTCGAGCGCGTTCGCGCGTGGCAGCAGGTTGTACGCCTGGAACACGAAGCCGATGCGGCGATTGCGAATGGTGGAGAGGCCCTCCTCGTCCAGCGTCGCGACCTCGTCGCCCGACAGCAGATAGGAGCCGTCGCTCGGGACGTCGAGACAACCGAGGATCTGCAGGAGCGTGCTCTTGCCGGACCCTGACGGACCCATGATGGCGGCGTACTCGCCCGTGACAACGTCCAAGTCGAGTCCGCGTAGGGCGTGCACCGCGACGTCGCCACCCAGGCGGTAGACCTTACGCAGGTCGCGCGCCCTGATCACGAGCTCGCGCGCGCTCGAGGGTGTGAGGTCCTCCACCCGGGCAGGCGCACGCGCGACCGAATCAGTCGCCACCGCCGGACCTCCCGGGCAGGCGTGGGAAGCTCACCGGCGCCCCGTCCACGATGGCGTCCAGGCCCACCACGGCGATCACGTCACCGGCGCTCAGCGCGCCCTCCACGGCGGCCAGCGTGGGGTTGCGCTCGAGCACCGTCACCGGCACGTGTTGGGCGCTGCCGCCGTCAGGCTCGTCGACCATCACCCGAACGACGAAGCTCCCGTCCGGGCCCTCGGTGATCGCCTCGAGCGGCATCAGCAGGACGTCCTCGAGCTCACGTACCCGAACGCGCACGGTGACGGTATAGCCTGGCCGAACCACGGCGGGGTCGAGGGTCTGGTCGTCCGCGAAGCTGAGTTCGGCGCTCACCTGCGCGACGCCTGCGTCGCGAGCGGCGACGGGGCTGATGCGCTCGACACGGGCCTCGAGACGCAGCCTGGCGTCGGCGTCAGGGACGATGATGGCGAGCTGTCCCTGGGCCAGTTCGAGCGCGCGGCTCTCGTCGAAGCGTCCGCGCACACGCAAGCGCGTGGTGTCGGCCACGGTGATCACGCTCTGTGTCGCCACTGTGGCGCCGACCTGGATCTGCACGCCGGTGACCACGCCGTCGATGGGACTCACCAGCGTCGCCTCGGCCAGGCGAGCCTCGAGGTTGGCCAGCTGCGATTCGAGTTGCGCGATCCGCGCGTCGGCCCCGGCGCGTTGTGCCGCGGCGACCGAGGCCAGGTTGGCCTCACGCGAGCGGGCGGTCGTGAGCGCCCGCTGGGCATCCGCCAGGGCACTGTGCGCGCGCAGTTCGGCGTCCTCGGCGGCGCGCAGCTCGTTGCGCGCGGCGGCGCCTACGTCGAACAGCCGCTGGGCCGTCTCACGCTCACGTTCGGCGTCGCTGAGCGCGCGCTCGGCGCGCGCACGCTGCTCCACGGCGGCGGTCACCGCACTGGCTGCGTCGAAGCGGTCTGCCTCTTGTTGCGCCAGCACGCTCGTGCGATCCGCGCTGGCCGAGACGAGCGAGGTTCGGGTGCTGGCGAGCTCGCGCTCCGTGGC
>PWQI01000030.1 GCA_003556805.1 Trueperaceae bacterium
AGCTGCGCGGGCCGCCAGCAGCTGCGCGGGCCGCCAGCAGCTACGCGGGACGCGTGCGCATCACCACCAGCAGACCGCCGCCGGCGTTCTCGAGCGTGTGTTCCGCGCCGGCGGCGAGCGACCCTAGGACGCCCTTGCGCAGCCGCGTGGTGCCGCTCGGCTCGCGCACCAGGGCCTCGCCCTCGAGCACCTGGTACACGCAGGCGCTTGGATCCGGCGCTTCCTCCAGGCGCTGTCCTGCCTCGAAGCACAGCAGTTCGACCACCAGACCGTCGTGTTCGACCAGCGTACTGCGCTGTACCTCGCGCAGCGAGAATCGTCGGGCGTCGGTGATGGGATGGCTCTGCACGGATGACCTCCTGGGACGGCTGAGCGCGTTCGCTCGCCGGACGGGGCGTCGGGGACGACGTCGCTCCATCCTACGACGCAGTGCGCCATGTCGAGAATCGCCCCGCATCTGTGGATAACTCCAACCCGCTTGACATCTGCTGCTCTATCTGGTAGGCGCTGAACGTCGAGGCATACATCGGAATCGCCGTCCAGGACGAGCCTTCCCAGTTTGACCGCTCCAGAGCGTCGCTTCTGACCATCGGCCGTGCCTTGTCCACAGCGCTGTGGAGAACTCCAGGAACCTGTGGAGAACGGCGTGCGCCGCGTCAGCGCGCCGCCTTTGCAGCGGCTACGAAGCGACGCAGCGCGGCGTGGTCCTTGATGCCGGGCGCGCGCTCCACGCCACTGGCGACGTCGACACCCATGGGATCGAGCGCTTCCACGGCCGCAGCCACGTTCGCCGGCGTCAACCCGCCGGCCAGGAGCCAACGGCCCGGCAGGTCGCGCAGCCGACCAGCCGCCGACCAGTCGAAGGCCTCGCCCGACCCTGGTCGCAGCCCGTCCAGCACCAACGCGTCCACAGGCCAGGCAGCCAGCGCTCCAAGCGACAGGCCGGGTCGGTACGCCAAGGCCTTGAACACCGCGACGCGGTTGCGGAAGGCACGCACGAAACCCGCCTCCTCGCTGCCATGGAACTGGACCGCGCCCAAGCGCAGACGCTCGATCGCCTCGTGCACGAACTCCGCCGGGGCGTCCACGACGACGCCGACGCGCTGCACGAAGGGACCCAACGGCGCCAGCACCGCTGCGGCCGCCCCGAGCTCCAGCCGACGTGGCGAGCGCCCCCACAGGATCACGCCGACCGCATCGGCACCGGCCGCCTCGGCTGCGACGGTGTCCTCAGGCCTGGTGACGCCGCACACCTTCACGCGCACCACGCCGCGCGATGGCCTCGGCTCCAGCGCTTCAGGCAGGGGTCCCACCACCTCGGCGAACCACCACCTAGAACGCGTCCCGAACCAGCGTCACCCGGGCCCGCTCCGGCGCGCCACGCACCAGGACGGCGTCGAACCGCGCCGGCGCCTCGTGCCACCCGTGACGTGCGAGCCACGCCGCAGCCGCGCGCCTGAGGCGGGCGCGCTTCCGCCCGTCGACGCTCGCCGCGGCACCTCCGTGCGTGGCCACTCGGCGGTACCGCACCTCCACGAACACGATGGTGCCGCCGTCATCCATCACGAGGTCCAACTCACCATGGCGAGAGGTCACGTTGCTCGCCAAGGTACGCCAGCCGTACCCCTCGAGCCAACGTCGTACGCGTGGCTCGGACCAGTGCTTCGCCTCGTCCGAGGCGCCGGTCGCGACGCCATCGGCGCCGTCGGCCATGCGACCCGCCGTACCCCAGTCGCTCCCGGCAGGGCCCGGCGTCATCGGGGAACCACCTCGACACGCGAGGCGTCGGCCCATAGTCCCTCCAGGTCGTAGAAGGTGCGCGCCTCGGGGCTCATGAGGTGTACCACCAGCGCGCCGTAGTCCATCAACAGCCAGCGCTGCGGCGGCCCTTCCACTCCGCGCGGACGGAGGCCCTCACGACGCAACCGCTCGTGCACCGCGTCCTCCAACGCCTGGAGCTGCAGCGTCGACTCACCGGTCGCGATCACGAACCAGTCCAAGCTGTCCGAGACCCCGCTGAGATCGAGGACCGCGATGTCCTTCGCGCGCTTGTCGTCGAGCGCATCGATGACGAGCTGGACCTCGGTGGGGACGGGAACGGCCTGGACGGGATCACTCATGGGGTACCTCCGAAAGGGGTGTCCGCGAGGCCCGCCAGCTGCTCGGGCGTGCCGCCGGCACCGGGCTCGGAGGCGTCCTCGCCCAGCACCACCTGCAGCGCCAGCTGGCGCCCCTCGACGAACGGGAGTCGGTCGACCTGCTGCTTGCCGACCCCGAGCAGGTCGGCGTAGTAGTCCGCGTCCAGCCAGTGCGGCGCGGTGGCGAGCACGCGTGTGGGTGCCGGATCGAGGGCCGCACTGCTCAGCAGCAGCGAGGCCTCCGGCACACCCATCGCCACGAGGCGCTCGGCGTACCGCTCCTCGAGCCCCTCGCGACCTGAGCGGTTGAGTACCTGGATCCACGCTTCGGGCGCCTCGGCCCGGATCCGTGTCGTACCACCGAAGGTATCGGCCAGGAAGCGATCGACGGCGGCGCGATGGACGAGCAGCCGCGAGTCGGCCTCGAGTTCGACCACAGGCAGCGTGGCGGTATGGATTCGCAGCCGCGGCAGCCGCGGCAGCACCTCCCTCACCAGCGCCGGCGTGGCGTTGGTCTCCACCTGGTCGAAGAACGTTTCGATCAGCGCTGGCACGCGCGTGATGGCGCCCAGGTGAAGCTCCCGAACCCGCGCGAGCATCGCGTGCGCCAACATCTTGATGCGATCCAGGCGATCGAAGTCGCCGCGTTGCGTCTGCCGGTAGCGCACGAAGTGCGACGCTCGCTCACCGTCGAGCACCTGGACGCCCGGGCTGAGGTCGATGAACAACCCGGCGGCTCGGTCGGTGTAACGCATTGCGTGTGGCACGTTGACCTCAACGCCTCCCACGGCATCGACCAAGCCCTCGAAGATGTCGAGGTTGATGATCACGTGGTAGTCGACCGGCACCCCCAGCACGTCCTCGACCGCGCGGCGCAGGCCGTCGGCCCCGCGACGGACGAAGATCGAGTTGAGGCGGCCGTTCCAACCCTCCATCCAGAGGTCACGCGGCAGGGCGATCATGGTGACGTCGTCGTTGACCACCTGGACGTACAAGACGGTGTCGGTGTTGGCGCCGTCGGGACTCCGCGGACCCGTGTAGCGCCACCCCACGATCGCGCCGCCGGCCCCGTAGATCGGCACCGAGCAGCCCTCGCAGTCGAGGTAGAGCGGCTCCCGGCCCGCCACCACGAAGCTGGCCGTGAAGTCG
>PWQI01000265.1 GCA_003556805.1 Trueperaceae bacterium
CAGGAGTCGGGGTACGCCGCCGCGATCGGCGTGCTGATCTTCATCCTGATCTTCGGCTTCGCGGTCCTCTACGTCCGCTTCCTGGGGGTGAACCGCACGTGAACGCGCAACCGTGGGCGCGTGTCGTCCGACGTCTCCCCTTCTATCTGGTGGTGCTCCTCATCGCCGCGTACGCGTTGCTGCCCTTCGTGTGGGCCATCTCGACCTCGCTCAAGACGGAGCGGGAACTCTTCGAGGCGGCGCGGCTCATCCCGCGCGAGCCGACGCTCCGGCACTACGTCAACGTGCTCGGCAGCACCGCCTTCATGCGCTCGCTCAGTAACTCGGTGCTCGTCGCCGGCGGCAGTGCACTCGTGGCGCTCGTGGCCGGCTCGTTCGCGGCCTATGCCCTCGGGCGCTTGCGGTTCCAGGGCAAACAGGTGATGCTCTACGCCGTCCTGGCCATGACGATGTTCCCGCAGATCTCGGTGCTCTCTGGCCTGTACCTCAACGTGCGCGAGCTCGGCATCTACGGCACGCAGGCCGCACTGCTCTACACTTACCCGCTGTTCACGCTGCCCTTCGCCGCTTGGGTCCTCACCACCTTCTTCCGCGGCTTGCCGCGCGAGATCGAGGAGGCCGCCGTCGTCGACGGCGCCAGCCGCGGTCAGATCTTCGTCCGCATCCTGTTGCCGCTGACCGTACCGGCGCTGGTGACCACCGGCCTGCTCACCTTCATCGTTTCGTGGAACGAGTATCTGTTCGCGCTCAGCTTCACCATCACCAACCCGCGCGCGCAGACGGTACCCGTCGCAATCGCGCAATTCGCCGGTGTGGTCGAGATGCAGGAGCCGATCGCCGAGATCATGGCCGCTGCCATGATCGTCACGCTGCCGCTCGTGGTGCTGGTGCTCGTGTTCCAGCAGCGCATCGCCGCCGGTCTCACGGCCGGATCGGTCAAGGGGTGAGGCGATGGGCGAGCGGCGTGCGCCAGCGAACCTGATCGTGATCGACTGTCACGACCTGGGGCGACACCTGGCCTGCTACGGCCACGGCACCGTTCCCTCGGATGCCTTGGATGCGCTCGCGGCCGACGGCGTGCTCTTCGAGCAGGCCTTCGCCACCGCTCCCCAGTGCAGCCCCAGCCGAGCAGCGCTCTACACCGGGCGCCACGCGCATCACGTCGGCATGCTCGGCTTGGCGCATCCCCCGTTCGATTGGCGCCTCCACGACGACGTGCGCCACCTGGCCCACCACCTGCTCGCGGCCGGCTACCAGACAGCCCACGTTGGCGTGCAGCACGTCACGCGCGACAGCCCCGAGCGCGTGCGCGCGCTCGGTTTCCAGCATCACGCGGCCTCCCACGCCGACGCCGCCACCACGGCCGCGTCCGCGGTCGAGGTGCTGCGCACCGCCTCCCGCCCCTACTTCCTCAACGTCGGCTTCCTCGAACCCCATCGGGACGAGCGAGGACGCTTCCTCGCGCACCCAGCGCATGCGTCGCGCGGCGTGGAGGTGCCAGCCTACCTCCCCCAGACCCCGGAGGCGCGCGAGGAGCTGGCGCAACTGCAGGGCGCGATCGCCGCCATGGACGACGGTGTGGCACGGATCCTAGAGGCGCTCGTTGAGCGTGACGACGCCGATGACACCTGGGTCGTGTTCACGACCGATCACGGTCTGGCCCTGCCGCGCGCGAAGGCCAGCATGTACGACCCCGGCCTGGCGGTGGCATTGGTCATGCGCTGGCCGGCAGCGGGGCTGGTGGGCGGGCGCCGTACGCCTGCGATGGTGAGTCACGTCGACCTCGTCCCCACCCTGCTCGAGGGTCTCGGTCTCGACGTCCCCGAGGGGTTGCATGGCCGCAGCTACTGGTCCCTGCTCCGCGACAGCGGCGACCGCCCGCACCAGCGCTTCGTGTTCGCCGAGAAGACCTTCCATACCGCCTACGAGCCCCAGCGCGCGGTCCGCACCGAGCGCTACAAGCTGATCGCCAACCTCGAAGTCGACATCATGAACGTTCCAGGCGACGTCTTGCGGAGCCCCATCACGCCGCAGATGATCGACGAGATCGTACGCGAGCGCCCGGCGCTGGAGCTCTACGACCTGGTCGCCGACCCGGACGAGCGCCACAACCGCATCGACGACCCGGCGCTCGAGCACGTCGCCGCCGAGCTCAAGGCGGCCTTGCTGGCCTGGATGCGTTCGACCGGCGATCCGATCCTGCGGGGCCCGGTCGCCTCTCCCTATCACCGGGCGGCCATGACGGCGCTCGGCGGCACCGACGCCGCGGAGGGCGACACCCTGTGACCACGGCGCCGGCCAGCCCTGCCGCGGCGGGCGTGATCGTCGCGGGCCCGGTCTACTGCGACCTCCTGTTCGCCGGGCTGAGTGGGCTCCCGGCGCTGGGCGAGGAGTGTTTCGCGGAGCGCTTCTTGGTGAGCGCCGGCGGCAGCGCCATCACCGCCATCGCGCTGCGGCGGCTGGGACGGCCCGTGCGGCTGGTCGCGCGAGTGGGCGCCGACGCCCACGGACGGCTGATCCGAGAGGCGCTGGCGCGCGAGGGCCTCGACACGCGCTGGCTCGCCGAGCACTGCGACGTGGCCACGCCGCTGACGGTGGTGCTCTCGACGCCGGCCGATCGGGCCTTCGTCACGTACCTCGACGAGCGTGCCGTCGCGACGGCGCTGGACGACCTCCTAGTCGAGGTCCTGGACGAACCACCGGCGCGGCACCTGCACGTGGCCGGCTTCCCACTGGCGCAGCGCCATCCCGACGTGGTGGAACGCGCGCACGCCGCGGGCCTCACCGTCTCGTTCGACCCTGGTTGGGACGAGTCGGCGCTGGCCACGCCTGCCGTGCGGCGGGTCGCCCTCGGGGCCGACATCTTGCTTCCGAACCGTCTCGAGGCGTGCCGCTTGCTCGGGCTCGCCGACACCACCTCGGCGCACAGCGCGCTCGAAGCGTTGGCGAACCAGCGACCAGATGGGATAACGGTGGTCAAGGATGGCGCCGTCGGCGCGCATGGTGCGGCTGGCGGCCAGCGCGCGTTCGCGCCCCCGCCGCGCGTCCGAGTTGTCGACCCCACCGGTGCCGGCGACGTCTTCGATGCCGGCTTCCTCGACGCCTACCTCGAGGGCCACGCCCTCGAGACCTGCCTGAAGCACGGAGCGCGCTGCGGCGCGCTCGCCACCACGGCGTTCGGCGGCGCGACGGCGGCGCCCTACCGCACCGATCTCGAGGAGTGCGCGTGAAGATCGCGATCATCGGTGGCGGCAGCGCATACGCCCCGGGTCTGCTGCAG
>PWQI01000070.1 GCA_003556805.1 Trueperaceae bacterium
CGCAGGGCGGCGATGATCGCCAGGCAGTACTCGGGCAGGTCGTCGGGACAGCGGCTCATGATCACGTTGCCGTCCACGACGGCGGCGGCGTCGGTGACCTCGCCGCCGGCGTTGCGCAGGTCGTCGCGGATCATCTCGACACCTGCGACCTTGCGGCCGCGCACGATGTCGGTGCCTTGCGTCGCATCCGTCGAGATCAGCAGTTGCGGGCCGTGGCAGATCGCGGTCACCCACTTCTCGGCGCGATGCATGGCGGCCACGAACTTCAGGGTGGGCTCGTCGACGCGCAGGAAGTCGGGCGCGAAGCCACCGGGTACGACGAGCGCGTCGAAGTCGTCGGGATCGAGGTCGGTGGTCTCCACGTGGCGGTACCGTAGGCCCTCTGCCAGGGCGATGAACGGCACCGTGGAGCCGAACCGGCCGGTGATCGGCTTGGTCGGGTGCAGTGTGCGGGCATGGAAGTGCGCGAAGGCATCCTTCGGCAGGGTGGCGACCGTGATCATGGCACCGGCTTCGCTGAGCCGGAGCACCGGGTAGAGCACCTCGATGTCTTCGAACTCGTGGGCAGTGACCATCACCACCCGTTTCCCGCTGATGACGGGCACGGTGAATCCTCCTCTGGGTCGCGGTGGGGTGTGCGGCGATCGACGGTGTGCACCTCCAGGTCCGGGATCAAGGGCACCAGGCCGACGCCTCGTTGCCTCGAATCCCACATCATGGGAGTGACTCCTAAAGGTTTGCTTTCACGATAGTGCGAGGGGCCGCGGGCGTCAAGTCGCCCGCCAACGTGCAGCCGGCGTGGTCCTCTCCGTTGACCCATGGCCCCGGCACGCGTACACTCCAGGACGTGAGCGCGACCGTCCACACCGTGCGACGCATGCGCCGCCGCTTGCGCGTGATCGCCGCGCGCCAGACCGTCGGCCTACGTGTCGGCCTGGCGCTCTAGCCGCGGCGGTCCCTGAGGCCGTCGCCTGCTCGCGCTACCAGGCCCCCGGACCCATCGTCCCGGGGCCGCGTTCGTACCAAGACGGCCCCGGCCGTCGCCGAGCCAGCCACTGCACACCCCCACGATCGACCACCGAAGGGAACCGTTTGATGCCTCCCCGCACGCTCTTCGACAAGGTCTGGGACGCGCACACCGTGCGCACCCTCGAGAACGGCCAGACCCAACTCTTCATCGGCACCCACCTGATCCACGAGGTGACCAGTCCGCAGGCCTTCGGCATGCTCGACGACCTCGGCCTCGCGGTGCGCATGCCCGAGCGGACGTTCGCCACCGTCGATCACATCGTCCCCACCGACGTGCGCGAGGAACCGTTCGCCGACGAGCTCGCCGACCAGATGATCAAAGCGCTCCGCGCCAACTGCGAGCGCCACGGCATCACCTACTTCGACCTCCACTCGGGGCTGCAGGGGATCGTGCACATGGTCGGTCCCGAGCAGGGCATCACCCAGCCCGGCAGCACCATCGCCTGCGGCGATTCGCACACCAGCACCCACGGCGCGTTCGGCGCCATCGCCTTCGGCATCGGCACCAGCCAGGTGCGCGACGTGCTCGCGACGCAGACCCTGGCGATGAGCCGACCGAAGGTGCGTCGGATCGAGGTCAACGGCACGCTGCCGCCCGGCGTCTACGCCAAGGACGTCATCTTGCACATCATCCGCACCCTCGGCGTGAACGGCGGGATCGGCTACGCCTACGAGTACGCCGGCGACGTGTTCGATCGCATGAGCATGGAGGAGCGGATGACGGTCTGCAACATGTCGATCGAGGGGGGCGCGCGCTGCGGTTACGTCAACCCCGACCAGACCACCATCGACTACCTGGAGGGCCGCCCCTACGCCCCGCAGGGCGCCGAGTGGGAGGCCGCCGTGGAGCGCTGGCGCGCCCTCGCGAGCGACGACGGCGCGCACTACGACGACGTCACCGTCATCGACGCCGCCGACATCGCCCCGACGGTCACGTGGGGCATCAACCCGGGCCAGGCGATCGCGATCGACGAGGACGTCCCGCACCCCGACCGCGTGCGCCCCGAGGAGCGCGCAGGCGTGCTCGAGGCGCTCGCGCACATGAAGCTGCAGGGCGGCGCACCGATCCGCGGCACCAAGGTCGACGTGGCCTTCCTGGGGTCGTGCACGAACGCCCGCCTCTCGGACTTCCGCGAGGTCGCCGCCGTGCTGCGCGGCCGCCGCGTAGCGCCGGGGGTACAAGCGATCGCCGTGCCGGGCTCGACGCTCGTCAAGGAGGCGTGCGAGCGCGAGGGCATCGATCGCGTGCTGATCGACGCGGGCTTCGAGTGGCGCGCCGCCGGCTGCTCGATGTGCCTGGCGATGAACCCCGACAAGCTCGTCGGCGACCAGTTGTGCGCGAGCAGCAGCAACCGCAACTTCAAGGGCCGTCAGGGCTCCGCGACGGGCCGCACCGTGTTGATGAGCCCGGTGATGGTCGCCGCTGCGGCCGTCGCGGGCGTCGTCGCCGACGCCCGCGAGGTCTTCGGCACGGCCGAGGCGGTGAGCGCCTGATGGCCGCCATCGCGCCCGTCCGTACGGTCGTCGGCCGCGGTGTCGTCGTCCACGGCGACGACATCGACACCGACCGCATCATCCCGGCCCGCTTCTTGCGCTGCGTCACCTTCGACGACCTGGCCGAGGGCCTGTTCGTCGACGTGCGCTTCGACGAGGACGGCCGACAGACAGGGCACCCGCTCGACGCGCCCGAGCGCGCCGGCGCAACGGTGATGGTCTCGGGTCGCAACTTCGGCTGCGGCAGCTCGCGTGAGCACGCGCCCCAGGCGCTCGCCCGGGCGGGCTTCCGCGCCGTGATCGCGGGCAGCTTCGCCGAGATCTTCTTCGGCAACGCCACCACCCTCGGCATGGTCTGCCTCGCGCTCGGCGACGCCGACCTGGCGGCGGTGCAGGCCGCCGTCGACGCCGACGCCGCGGCCGAGCTCGTGATCGACGTCGACGAGGCGAGCGTCCGGGTCGCCGGCCACACGTACCGTGGCCACCTGCCCGACACCGCGCGCAGCGCGCTCGTCAAGGGCAGCTACGACCCGCTGGCCGAGCTGCTCGGCGCCGACGCTGCCATCGGCGCCGTGGCCGACGCGCTCCCCTACGTGCGCGCCGGTGGAGCGGCGCGATGAGGGCCGTGACGACGCACCGCATCGCCGTCCTGCCGGGCGACTTCATCGGCCCCGAGGTCATCGACGCCACCGTGGCGACGCTCGAGGCGCTCGCGTCGCGGGCCGGCATGGTGCTCGAACTCACGCCCCTCCCCTTCGGCGGCGGCGCGTACGACGCGCACGGCCACCCGCTGCCGGAAGCCACCAAGGCCGCCTGCTCCGCCAGCGACGCCGTGTTGATGGGCTCGGTCGGCGGCCCGGTGGGCGACCACCCCTGGAACCGCCTGCCCCGCGAGCTGCGCATCGAGAGCGGCATCCTCGGCCTGCGCAAGCACCTGGGCGTGTTCGCGAACCTGCGGCCCGTGACCGTCTTCCCCGGCCTCGAGCACCTGTCGCCGCTCAAGGCCGAGGTCGCCAGCGGCACCGACATGCTGATCGTGCGTGAGCTGACCGGCGGGATCTACTTCGGCAAGCCGTCGCAGAACACGCCCGAGCGCGGCGTCTCGACCGACGTCTACGAGCGCTTCGAGGTCGAGCGCATCGCGCGCGTCGCGTTCGAGGCCGCCAGACAGCGCGACGGCCGCGTGACCAGCGTCGACAAGGCCAACGTCCTCGACGTTTCGCAGTTCTGGCGCGACGTGGTGATCAAAGTGCACGAGGACGAGTACCCGGACGTCGCGCTCGACCACCTCTACGTCGACAACGCCGCCATGCAGATCGTGCGCCACCCCGCGAGCTTCGACGTGGTCGTGACCGCGAACCTCTTCGGCGACATCCTCTCCGACCTCGCGGCCGTCATCCCCGGTTCGCTCGGGCTGCTGCCGTCCGCGAGCCTCGGCGGCGACGTCGGGCTCTTCGAGCCCATCCACGGCAGCGCGCCGGACATCGCCGGCCAGGGGATCGCGAACCCCGTCGGCACCATGCTCTCCGCCGCCCTGATGCTGCGGCACGGCCTCGGCGAGGGCGCCGCGGCCGACGCCCTCGAGGCGGCCGTGCGCACCGCCCTGGCGGACGACCCGACCCGCGACCTCGGTGGCAGCCGCGCGACCGCGGCCTTCACGGACGCCGTGATCACAGCGCTGCCGCGCGAGATCGCAGCCCCGGCGGCCCCGGCCGCCCCGGCCTGAGCCGCGCGGTGGCCGCCGCCCTCGACCCCCGCGCCGCCAGCCGCGTGACCGACTTCGAGGAGACGGTCTTCGCGACGTACTCGCGGCTCGCGCTCGAGACCGGGGCCGTGAACCTCGGTCAGGGCTTCCCCGACGACCCGCCGGACCCACTGGTGCAGCGGGCGCTCGCGGCGGCGGTGGCGGGGCCACAGCAGTACGCGCCGCTGCCAGGCGTGCCGGCGCTGAACGAGGCGCTGGCGACGGCCATCGGGGCGCGCTTGGGTCGCTCGCTCGATCCGGTGCGCGAGGTGCAGGTCACCGTCGGCGCGACCGAGGGGCTGTTCGCCACCATGCAGGCGCTCGTCGACCCCGGCGACGAGGTCGTGCTCCTGGCGCCCTGGTACGACGCCTACCCCGCCATGGTCACGATGGCCGGCGGCCGCGTGGTCGGCGTCGCCATGCGCGAGGACGCGGGTGCCTGGCGGCTCGACCGCGCGGCGCTCGCTGCCGCCGTCACGCCGCGCACCAAGGCGATCGTGATCACCACGCCCCACAACCCCACCGGCGCCGTCATGGACGAGGCCGACCTCGACGCCGTGATCGCCGTCGCAGCGAGCGTCGACGCCGTGGTGGTGAGTGACGAGGTGTACGAGCACCTGTCGTTCGTCCCGTTCACCCCCGCCGCCTCGCGCCCCGGAGCGTGGGAGCGGACGCTCACGGTCTCGTCGGTCGGCAAGTCGTACGCGGTCACGGGCTGGAAGGTCGGCTGGGTGACCGGCCCGACGGAGCTGATCGCGGCCGTGCGCGCCGCCCACCAATGGATCCCCTTCGCGGTGGCGACGCCGCTGCAGCACGCCGTGGCGAGCATCCTGAGAGGCGACCTGCTCAGCGGCGGCGCGCGTCTCGAGGAGCAGCGCGCTCGCTACCGCTCGCGCCGCGATGCGCTCCACGAGGGCCTCACCGCGGCCGGCTTCGCGGTGAGCCGCGCCGACGGCGGCTACTTCCTGGTCGCCGACGCGCGCGCGCTCGTCGATGACGACGCCGACGCGCTCGCGCTGCGGCTGCCGCGCGAGGCGGGCGTGGTCGCGATCCCCATGACGCCGTTCACCGACGCCTCCACCCGCCACGTCGCCGAGGGCCGTCTGCGCTTCGCCTTCTGCAAGGGTGAGGACGCGATCGACGAGGCCTGCCGTCGCTTGCGCGCCTGGCGCGGGTAGACTCGGACGACCAGGACCGGCCCGGTGCCCCGCGGCGCGCCGCGCCCGCGAGACCACCGCCGCGTTGGAGTGACCCCATGAGCGACCCCGCCACGCCACCCCTCAACCGTCGCAGCCGCGTCGTCACGCAGGGCGACCAGCGCGCCCCGAACCGCGCCATGCTGCGCGCCGTCGGCTTCGGCGACGACGACTTCGTCAAGCCCATCGTGGGCGTCGCCGACGGGCACAGCACGATCACGCCCTGCAACAGCGGGCTGGGCACGCTGTCGGATGCGGCCGAGGAGGCGATCCGCGAGGCCGGCGGGATGCCGCAGCGCTTCGGCACCATCACGATCAGCGACGGCATCTCGATGGGCACCGAAGGGATGAAGTGCTCGCTGGTGTCGCGCGAGGTGATCGCCGACAGCATCGAGACGGTCTGCCGCGGCCAGAGCATGGACGGCGTGCTGGCCGTGGGCGGGTGCGACAAGAACATGCCCGGCGCGCTCATCGCCGTCGCCCGGCTCGACATCCCCAGCGTGTTCGTGTACGGCGGCACCATCAAGCCCGGCAAACTCGACGGCGAGGACCTCACGATCGTCAGCGTCTTCGAGGCGGTGGGCCAGTACGCCGCCGGACGGATCCCGCTCGAGACGTTCCGCGCGGTCGAGCAGCACGCCTGCCCCGGCTCCGGCTCGTGCGGCGGCATGTACACCGCCAACACCATGTCGTCGGCCATCGAGGCGCTCGGCCTGTCGCTGCCCGGTTCGTCGACCATGGCCGCGGAGGACGCCGAGAAGCGCGACTCGTCGGCCGCCTCGGGCGCGGCGCTGCTGCGCTGCATCGAGAGCGACCTGCGCCCGTCGGCGATCCTCACGCGCGAGGCGTTCGAGAACGCCATCACGACCGTGATGGCGCTGGGCGGCTCCACCAACGCGGTGCTGCACCTGCTCGCGATCGCGCAGGCGGCCGGCGTGCCGCTGTCGATCGACGACTTCGAGACGATCCGCCGCAAGACCCCGGTCCTGTGCGACCTCAAACCGTCTGGCCGCTACGTTGCGACCGACCTGCACGACGTGGGCGGCGTGCCGCTGGTGATGCGGATGCTGCTCGACCACGGGTTGCTGCACGGCGACTGCATGACCGTCACGGGCCGCACCATGGCCGAGAACCTGGCCGACGTCGACGGCACGCCGCCGGAGCTGCAGAGCGTGGTGCGCCCGTTCGACGCGCCGGTCTACGCACAGGGCCACCTTGCGGTGTTGCGCGGCAACCTCGCTCCCGAGGGGGGCGTGGCGAAGATCTCGGGCCTGAAGCAGACCAACATCACCGGGCCGGCGCGCTTGTTCGAGTCCGAAGAGGACGCCATGGCGGCCATCCTGGCCGACCAGATCAGGCCGGGCGACGTGGTGGTGATCCGCTACGAGGGGCCCAAGGGCGGCCCCGGCATGCGCGAGATGCTGTCGCCCACCAGCGCCATCATCGGCCGCGGCCTGGCCGACTCCGTCGCCCTGATCACCGACGGCCGCTTCTCGGGCGGCACGTACGGGCTGGTCGTGGGCCACGTGGCCCCCGAGGCCGCTGTCGGCGGGCCGATCGCTCTGCTGCACGAAGGCGACGTCATCACCATCGACGCGGGGCGCAACCTGATCGAGGTGGCGCTCTCCGACGCCGAGCTCGACGAGCGGCGCGCCGCCTGGCGGCCGCCAGCGCCGCGCTACACCAGCGGCGTCTTGTGGAAGTACGCGAAGCTGGTGGGCTCGGCCTCCGAGGGCGCGGTGACCGGCTGATGACGCGACACGCACCGACTCGAGCGCCCGGGCTCAGCCCGCCGCCGCTGCGCCGATGAACGCCTCCGCCACCGGAACCGTACCCGTGGCGAGCGTCTCGGACACGCTCGCCCTCATCGGCGACGTCATCGTGCCGACCCTCGCGAAGGGTCCCATCATCCGACGTCGCCGGGTCGTCGGCATCGCCGAGCGTCACGACCTCGTCGGACGGGCCGTGCGGCGCATGCAACGGCTCCATGAGCGCTACGGCGACGGCCCGTTGCTCATGCGGATCCCCGCGCGCAAGCAGGCGGTGCTCCTGGCGGCCGCCGACGTCCGGCGCGTGTTGGACGAATCACCCGAACCCTTCGCTGCCGACACCAGCGAGAAGCGCGCCGCCCTGTCGCACTTCAACCCGGACACGGTGTTGATCTCACGCGGCGAGGATCGAACCGACCGCCGCCGCTTCAACGAGGCGGTGCTCGACACGGGCTGCCCCATGCACCGGCTCGCGGAGCGCTTCCGCACCGTCGTCGAGGAGGAGGCCGGCGCCGTGCTCGCGCGCGCCCGCCGCGGCAACACGCTCGACTGGGAGGTGTTCGGCGACGCCTGGTTCTGCGTGGTCCGCCGCGTCGTGCTCGGCGACGCCGCGCGCGACGACCGGGCCTTCACCCGACTCCACGAGCGCCTACGCGCGTACGCCAACCTGGCGTTCATGCAGCCGATCCGCCACGAGCTCCGCGATCGCTTCCTGGGGCGCCTGAACCAGTACCTCGACGACCCAGAGCCCGAGAGCCTCGCCGCGATCATGGCGCGCACCCCGACCACGCCGCGGACCGCACCCGACCACCAACCGCCGCACTGGATGTTCGCCGCGGACCCGGCGGGCATGACCACGTTCCGGACCCTCGCGCTGCTCGCGTCGCATCCCGAGCACGAGGAGCGGGCCCGCGCGGAGGCCGCTGGCGGCGACCCGACGCTGCCCTTCCTGCGCCGCTGTGTGCTGGAGTCCCTCCGCCTGTGGCCGACCACCCCCATGGTGCTGCGGCAGTCTCGCTCCGACACGCAGTGGGACACGGGCGTGCTGCCGGCCGATACGGGCATCCTCATCTACGCACCGTTCTTCCATCGCGACGACCGCCATCTCCCCTTCGCGCATCGCTTCGCTCCCGAGGTGTGGGAGGCCGGCGGAGCCGCCGAGGTGTGGCCGTTCGTCCCGTTCAGCGCGGGCCCCGTGCGCTGCCCGGGTGAGGACCTCGTGCTGCTGCTCACGAGCAGCATGTTGGCCGCGCTGCTCCGCGGCGGACGCTACCGCGAACAGCAGCCGACGAAGCTCGCAGCCTCGACGCAGATGCCGAGCACCCTCGACAACTACACGCTGCGCTTCTCCGTCGACACGCCATCGCGCTCCACCGCCTGACACTGAGACGCGAGGGACATCGTGATCGCGATCGTCAAGGAAACCATCGGCGAGTACGGCAAGGACAACGCACCGCTGCTCGCCGCCGCGCTGGCCTACTTCAGCGTCTTCTCGCTGGCGCCACTCCTGCTCGTCCTGACCTCGGCCCTGGTCTTCGTGGGCGCCGGCGACGCCCAGACCGCCCTCATGGACGAGGTGCGCAACCTGTTCGGGTCGAGCGGCGCGGAGCTGATCGACAGCATGATCGAGGGCCAGGCGGAACGTGGCGGTGGCACCCTGGCGGCCGTCGTCGGCGGCGTCGCGCTGCTGGTGGCGGCGACGACGCTGTTCGCCCAACTCGAGCGCGTGCTGAACATCATCTGGGGCGTGCAGCCCGAGGCCAGCTCCACCCTCGGCAGCGCCAAGCACGTCGTCATGCAACGCGTCCGCTCGCTCGGACTCATCGCGGTGATCGGCCTGCTCATGCTGCTCGCCGTCTTCCTGTCGACCTACGTCAGCGCAGCGATCTCGGGGGCGGCGGAACAGCTGTGGGGTGGCGGCGTGGTCCTCGCCTGGCTCAACCGACTCGTCGCCCTCGCTCTGCTGGCCGTCGTGTTCGCCGTGGTGTTCACGCTGTTGCCGAACGCCACGGTGCCCCGGCGGGCGGTGCTCGTCGGTGCGGCGGTGACCGCCGTGCTGTTCGTGCTCGGTAGCTGGGCGTTCGGCATCTACGTCACCAACGTCGCGCTCGCGAGCGCGTACGGGGCGGCCGGTTCCCTCGTCGTGTTGCTGCTGTGGGTGTTCATCTCGGCCCACACGGTGCTGCTCGGTGCCGAGCTCACGAAGGTCGTGGCCCGGCGGCAGGGCGATGAGCACGGCATACGGCAGCACGCCGACGCCTGACGCGTCGCGCCTCGCGCCGCGAGCTCGAACGTGAGCGGGGCGTGCGGACCCGCGGTACGCTAGGGGCCATGGAACCACTGCGCGTCACCGTCTGGAACGAGTACCTGCATGAACTCGAGCACGACGTCGTCGGCACCATCTACCCCGACGGGATCCACGGCGCCCTGGCGGGCGCCGTGGCCGAGCACCACCCCACGGCCGAGGTCCGCACCGCGACGCTGCGTGCACCCGATCACGGCCTCTCCGACGAGCTCCTCGCGACCACCGACGTGCTGGTGTGGTGGGGTCACATGGCCCACGCCGAGGTGTCGGACGCCTGGGCCGAGAAGGTCCACCACGCCGTGCTGGCAGGCATGGGGCTGGTCGTGCTGCACTCGGGCCACTTCAGCAAGCCGTTCAAGCGCGTGCTTGGGACGCACTGCTCGCTGACGTGGCGCGAGGCCGACGAGAAGGAGCGGCTCTGGAACATCCAGCCGGCCCACCCAATCATGGCGGGCATCCCCGACATGTTCGAGCTGGCCCAGGAGGAGATGTACGGCGAGCGCTTCGACGTGCCCGAGCCCGACGAGTTGCTGATGCTGTCGTGGTTCCAGGGCGGCGAGGTGTTCCGCAGCCTGTGCACCTGGCGCCGCGGCGTCGGCCGCGTGGTCTACTTCCGACCCGGCCACGAGACCTACCCCACCTACCATCACCCGCACGTGCGCCGCATCGTCGCCAACGCCTGCGACTGGGCGCGCCGCCGGGTGACCGTCGACGCCTCCAAGGCGCCGATGGTGGCCGCGCACGAGCCCGTGCCCAACCCGACCAAGGAACACGTGTGAGCGACGCGCAACGCTCCGCCGCCGCGACCGCGGCGGCGCTCGCGCACGAGGCGCCCGAGACGGTGCTGCGCGCCGCGATCATCGGGGTCGGCGGCATCTCCCAGGCCCACCGCGCCGGCTACCTCGCCGCAGGCGCGGAGGTCGTGGCGCTCGTCGATCCGCACCCGCGGGGCCTCGCCGAGCGCGCGAAGGCGTGGGGCGTGGAGCGCACCTACAGCGACTTCCGAGCGCTCTTCGCCGACGGCGACGTCGACGTCGTGTCGATCTGCGCCCCGACCTCGGTGCACGCGCCCGCCACGCTGGCGGCCGCGGCGGCCGGCGTCCACGTGCTGTGCGAGAAGCCGTTGGCCCTCGACCTCGACCAGGGACGCACGATGATCGACGCCTGCCGCGCCGCCGGGGTGGTGCTGATGGTCAACCACCAGCTCCGCTCGCACGGCGCCGTGGCGCTGGCGCAGCGCATCCTCGAGCGCGGCGATCTCGGCGAGATCACCCACGTGCGTCTGCGGCAAGCGCACGACTGGGCGGGCGCGCACGAGGTGCGCTCATCGTTCGCGACGCGGGCCAGTTCCGGGGGCGGCACGCTGCTCGACAACGGCTGCCATCTGATGGACCTGGCTCGCTACATCGGCGGGGACGTCGACGAGGTGTACGCCCGGACCGCGACACGCAAGTTCGCGGTCGAGCTCGAGGACACGGCCCACGTCTCCCTGCGTTTCGTGAGCGGCGCCATCGGCACGGTCGAGGTCGCGTGGACCGCGACCGGTTGGGAGGAGGGCTTCTGGATCTACGGTACGCAGGGCGCCCTCGAGTACACCAACCGTTCTGGCACGCCGGTGTTGCGCCACGCCTTCCGCGCCTCGCCGGGCACGACATGGGGCGACACCGACGTGAGCGAGCACCGCTTCGCCGGCGACGCGCCGCACGCTCGGCACGTCCGTGCGTTCCTGAGCGCCGTCGCCGGTGAGCGCGCGGTGCTGTGCAGCGGCGAGGACGGCCTCGAGGCGGTGCGGCTGATCATGGCCGCCTACGAGAGCGCCGAGCGCAACGCCCCCGTAGCGGTGCACGAGGCGCCGACCACGCTGCCGGTCTGAGGGCACCGCCTCACGAACGCTGCGCCAGGCTGGTCACCGCGACCCAGGTGCCCTCGGGGAGGTGCGATCGGAGGCGGTCGGCCAGCGCCGACGCCGCCCGGGCGTCGCGCGCCAGCGCGAAGCACGTCGCACCCGATCCGCTCATCGCCACGGGCCCGTCGTGCATCAGGCGCATGCGCTCGAGCAGCGCGCCGACCAGCGGTACCTGCTCGGCCACGCCCGCCTCGAGGTCGTTCACGATCGCGGGGCCGCGCCACCACGGCGCGGTGCCGCCCACCGGCGACCGCCCAGGGGACCACCAGCCGTACGCCTCGGCGGCGCTCACGGCCACACCCGGGTTGACGAGCACCACTGGCTGCGCGGGCACGTCGACCGGCTCGAGTCGCTCGCCGCGGCCACGTGCCCGCGCGGCCACGGCAGCCTGTACGAAGAAGGGCACGTCGCTGCCGAGTCCTGCCGCCAGCGTCGCCAGGTCGCAGCCGGCCGGGTAGCGTTCGGCCAGCATGCGCAGCACCGTGGCCGCGTCGCTCGAGCCGCCCCCCAGGCCCGCCGCGATGGGCACGCGCTTGGTCAGCCGCCAGCGCAGCGCCGGCACGCGCACCCCGGCGGCCGCCGCGGCCGCGCGGTACGCCTGCGCCGCCCGCAGCACCAGGTTGCTGCCGTCCACGCTCATGGGCTGCGCGTCGAGCCACGGGTCGCCGCCGCTCGCGCCGCGCTCGAGCGTGTCGCCGACGTGCTCGCCCTGGGGCGCGACGGTGCCGGCGCCGGCGGACACCGAGTCGTGTTCGCGGTACGCCACCTCGTCCGCGAGCGTCAGGCGGGCCATGACGCCGTCGAGTTCGTGGTACCCGTCGGGGCGACGAGCCAGCACGCTCAGCGAGAGGTTGACCTTGGCCGGGGCCGGTGCGCGCTGGGCCGTGTCGGTGCCGGTCACGGCAGCGCCGCCAGGAGGCTGCGGGCGTAGGCCTCGGCGAGTCGCAGGTCCGCTGGGGTCGTGACCTTCATGAGGTGTGCTCCGCCGTCGACCAGCGCGACGTCGACCCCGAGACGGCGAACGAGCGCGGCGTCGTCGGTCGCGGTGACGCCGTCGGCGCGGGCGGCCGCGTGCGCCTCGAGCAGCAGCGCGCGTTCGAACGCCTGCGGGGTCTGCACCGCGCGCAGGAGCGAGCGGTCGACGCTGCTCCCGTCGCGGGCGTCGATGAGGCTGTCGGCCACCGGCATCACGACGCTGAGGGCACGTGCCGTCTCCAACGCCGCCGCGACCGCCGCGATCGTGGCCGCGTCGATGAACGGTCGAGCGGCGTCGTGCACGAGCACGAACGGCCGCTCGGTGGCTAACAGCAGGCGCTCGACGGTCGCCTGGCGCGTGTCGGCGCCCGCCACGACGCGGGCGCCCGGCACCAGCGCCGCGGTGCGCTCGACGTCGGCTGCGGGTACGGCGATCACGACCTCCGCGACGTACGGGCGGAGCGCGTCGACCGACCACGCGAGCAGGGGGCGGCCGGCGAGCGACACGAACGCCTTGGGTCCGCGGCCGAGCCGAACGCCGCCCCCGGCGGCCGGGATCAGCGCCGCCAGGCGGTCGGCCTCCACCTCAGTCGTCCTTCCAGCGCGGCGCGTGGTCGTTGTCGAGCGCCAGCAGGTCGAGCACCCGAGCGGTCACGCCGCGCAGCAGCGTGGCGACGTCGTCGGGGCGGGGGTAGAAGCCGGGCGAGGCCGGCATGATCACGGCGCCCGCATCGGAGGCGCTCAGCATGTTCTGCAGCATGGGCCGCGAGTACGGTGCCTCGCGCACGACCAGCACGAGCGGGCGACGCTCCTTCAAGGTCACGTGGGCCGCCCTGCTCACCAGGTTGTCGGTGAAGCCCAGCGCCACCTTCGCCAGGGTGCCGGCGGAGCACGGCACGATGACCATCGCGTGGGCACGGAAGCTACCAGACGCGATGCCGGCCCCGAGGTCGGCGTCCTTGTGGACGACGTCGGCGAGCGCTTCGATGGCCTTGAGGCCAAGGTCGCTCTCGGTCGGGATGACCTGCTTGGCACCGTTCGTCACGATCAGGTGCGTCTCGATCTGCGCTGACACGCTCCCGAGGTCACGGAGGGCGGTGAGCAGGTCGACCGCGTAGGGGATCCCGCTGCCACCGGAGAGCGCCACGATCACGCGTCGGATCGGCATGGCGTACCCTACCGCGCCCCGGCGCCAGGACCGTGCCCTAGGCCCAGGCGAGCGCGGCGCCCGTCGCGTACGATGCCTCGACACGAGGAGGGGCCATGCGCCACGAACCATCCGAGCCGATCGACGTGCTGCGCCACGAGCAACGCCGCGCGCGCCGGCCGCACGGCACCGCCCCGATCGCGCGGCCGCGCGGTGGCTGGCGCATGCTCGCCGGTGTCGCCGTGGGCATCGCGCGCTTCGTCGGCACCGACGTGCGACTGGTGCGCGTGTTGTGGGTCGTGAGCGTGGTCCCGTCGCTCGGTATCACCGTGCTCGGCTACCTGGCGCTGTGGCTCCTGCTGCCCCTCGATACGAACGGCGGGGGCGCCGCGCTCGGCGCGGTGCCCCAGCCGCGGACACCAACCGTCGACGGAACCGGCCGGGGCGTCTAGACGACGATCCGCACTGGCGACTCGAGCAGCTCCGCCACGCGCGCCAGGAGCTGGGCGGCGTCGGACCCGTCTGCGCCCTCCCCCGACATCGTCAGGTAGGCGCGCCTGCCACCGCTGAGGGTGTCGATCAAGATGCGGCCCAGCATGAGCACCGGTGCATCGAGCTGCAGCACGGCATCGTCGATGCCGAGCTCCG
This sequence comes from Trueperaceae bacterium, assembly GCA_003556805.1. Taxonomy (GTDB): domain Bacteria; phylum Deinococcota; class Deinococci; order Deinococcales; family Trueperaceae; genus CSSed10-48. The sequence continues at coordinate 14,214 of PWQI01000070.1, forward strand.
ACAGGTCCGCGACCACCAGGTCGACGGTACCGTCGTCGTCGGAAGCGCCCGCCGCCATCGTCCGCTCCAGCGCCGCTACGGTGGAGGCGAAGTCGCTGGTCTCGGACACGCGCGCGCGCCGCACGTCGCCTGCGTCGATCGACGCGAGTGCCACGACCCCACCGCGCGTCGCGAGCGCCTTCTGCCCCGCCCGGAGCAAGAACGCGCCGATGGGAACGGGGGCGTCGCGGCCGAGATCGACGGCCAGGTCGGCCTGTGCGGCGACGAGCGCCGTCAGGTCGACCTGACGGCGCCAGACGTGGCGGTGGCGCAGGAGCGGGACATCGCGGCCGATCGTGGCCTGGCCGGCATGGGGTGACGGAACCGCTACGGGCGGTGCGATCGCTCCGTCGGCCAGGCCGGCATGGAGGCCGACGTCGTCGGGTTCGTGGGTGCGCACGTGCGCGTCGTCGAGCGACGCGGCCAGGTCGGCGGGCACGTCGTCGTCCACGCCTGCGGACACGTCGCCGGCATCCACGTCGTCGCTGGGCGGCTGGTCGGCGGGCAGCGGGTCGGGGAGCACGCCGTCGCGGGCGGCGGCAGGCTCGTCGATGCTCGGTACGGCGCCCATCCCGGCGTTCGCGCCCCAGGTCGGTTCGTCATCCGTCTCGTCCCCGAGTTCGGGTCCAGATGCCCACGCGCTCGGCGCGCCGTACCCCTCGTCGTCGTCATCCGCGAAGAGCGCGGGCGGTTCGTCGCCGTCGGCCTGCCGGCTGGGACCGGCGCCGAACAGGTCGGGGAGCCCGTGATCGCTCGCGACGTCGCTGCTCGGCGCGCTCATAGCGGCGCTGCCGACGTCGTCGCTCTCGTCGCTCGGAGCGTCGTCGCGTGGCTCCGGCTCGTCGTCGCCCTCGACCAGGAGGTCCTCTTCGAGATCGTCCATGTCGACCTCGACGGCCGGCGCTGCCGCTCGGTCGTCGCGGTCGTCCTCGCCGTCGAGCGACCCGGCATCGCTCCAGAGCAGGCCGTCGTCGTCGGACTCCACCGCGCTCTCGCGGTCGCCGTCGCCGTCGGACGAGCCTTCGTCGAAGAGGAAGATGTCGTCGTCGATCGTGGACGTGGGTTCGACCTCGTCGCGCGCCACCTCCGCCCGGCCGGCGCGGATGTCGGCGTCGGGCCAGGCCTGCATGCCCTCGGGCACGGGTTCCGGCGTGGGATCGATCGCCTCATCGCCCGCCATGACGCGCGCCAGGTACTCGAGCACGTCGCGCTCCACGACACGCCCCTCGTCGCCGCTGCCGCGCAGCCGGCGCCAATCGACGTTGTTCTCCTCGGCCAACCGCCTGGCCAGCGGTGCGATGTTGGGTTGGTCCACGCGCAACCTCCTGGTGTCGTGCTCGCTCCGTACGTTCGGACAGTCTACGGAAACGGGCGCCGCCGGGGGCGCGAAGGTCCTCACTCCGCAGCCACCCGTGCGTGCTCGTCGGAGTCAGACGCCCCTGACGCGGGCGGCGCGTCCGCGCCGCAGGCGTCAGGGGCGCCAGGCTTGGAAGAAGCTCCCGTTGATGAAGGTCTGCAGGAGCGGTTCGTCGCCCTCGATGCGGATCGACGTCACCACACCCTCGCCGGCCGCCAACTCGCGATCGAGCACGGTTCGCTCCCCGTCAGCGTCGCTGACGACGAGCGTGAGCCGGTACGGTTCGCGCGTCAGCGACGCGACGCCGACCTGGCTCGGGTCGAAGCGGAACGGTATGAGCCGGCTCCCGTCGGCCTGCATCGTGGTCGTCCCGGGCGCGGGGACGTCGGGTTCTGCCGGTGGTGCGCTGGTGTCCCCGGGGACGACCCGGTCGAAGGCGAACGGCTCCCGCTCGAGATCCCGTTGGATGACGTCTTGTACGGGTCCGTTGACAACCAGGGCCACGGGGCTGCCGACGACGGTATAGCCGGCGGGACGGACCTCGAGCACCCCGGCGGGGCGTGTCGGGTCGTCGACGAGCCGCACCGGACCGAGCGCGAGCTGGGCCGCCCGGATCGCCAACTGCGCCTGCCACAACGGTTGTCCCTCGACCTGCGGGACGCGGACCACGCGCGTGCCCTCCAGCGCGTACACGAGCGTCACGGGGGTGCTGGGCATCACCTCGGAGCCGGCCACCGGACGTTGATCGGTGACGGTGTTCGGGCGATCGAAGCTCAGGTCGGCGGCCACGGCGTCGACGCGCCTGACGCCGGCCTCGGTGAGCGCCGCACGCGCCTCTTCGAGGGTCATGCCCCGCACGTCGGGGAGATCGATCGGGTTGCCGTCCATCCCCCGGCTCACCTCGATCGTGAGCGCCTCGCCCTGATCCAACAGGCTGCCGGCCTCCGGGCGTTGGGCGACCACCAACCCGACCGGTCGGTCGGTGCTGACGTACACGACCCGCTCCACGCCGATCGCGAGGTCGGCGGCACGCGCCAACGCATCGCGCTCGGGCAGGCCGACCAGCGTCGGGACCTGCCTTGCCTCGGCGCCGGCGTTCACGCCCAGACTGACGGTCCGGCCGCCGCGCACCACGCTGCCGCTCGGCGGCGTCTGCGACACGACGGTCCCCGGCGCGGCGGCGGCGTCTAGATCGGGGTACGTGAGCACGCGCAACCCCTCGGCCCGGAGCCGTTCGGTCGCGTCGGCGTACGGCACGCCACGCACGTCCGGCAGGCGCACGTCGGCGACGCTGAGGTAGTCGGCCGTGGTGAGCGCGGCTGCGACGACGAGTCCGGCGGCCGCGAACACGAGCACCACGATGCGAATCATGCCTGCAACGGTAGCACGCACCTCGCCGCAGTCCCGACGTCGAGACAGCACACACACGGCTGATCCGAGTGCCGGTAGCATGCGCGATCATGGCTGCGATCGCCCCCCACCTGGTCTGGCCCCCCGCATACGAGCCCGATGAGCACAGCGAGATCGCGTGGCTGTTGCGCGCCGAGCGCGCCGGCGTGCCGGTGGCCCCGATGGTGGTGGTGCCGACGGACGTCGAGACCGGGTTCTACGCCCTCAACAACCTGCCGGAGCAGTTGCTGCGCCTGTTCGACGGCGTGGCGGGAGACGACCCCGACGAGGACGATCTCGAAGAGATCGCGCCCCACGCGCGCGAGTTGGTGCGCGGCCGCGCGCTGCTCGACGAGGTGGTCGAGCGCCTCTACGAGGCCTTCGCCACGCTGCCGGAGCACGTCGTGGTACGCCGCGAGGGCGCGGACGGCGTGGCGACCTGGCGCGGCCGCGACGCCCTCCTGGCACTCAAGCGCATCTGGGCCGACGACTGGGAGGTCGACGCGATCGCGACGCGGTTGCGCGCCGGGCACGGCCTGGCGCCCCGCGGCCAGAGCGTGCTGGTCCACGACGCGCTGCTGACACGCTCGCGCGAACCGCTCGGCTTCGGGCCGGCCGGCGCGGCGGTCGACGCCTGGAGCGATCGGGCGGGGCGACTCGCGCGGCTACGGCTGGTCGACGACGCGCGCTGACCGGCGCGGCGGCGTCATTTGCGCAACTGCGTCGGCGTTGCGAACGTCGCCCGGACCTGGCTGGTGGGCTCGAACGTGATGTACGCGTCCGGGGTGACGCCGCGCACGATCTTCAGGACGGCGTCGCTGCGGCGCCGCGGCAGGACCACGAACAGGATCCGCACGTCCCCTCGCATGCCTTGGCCGTTCACGACGGTGACGCCGTAGCCCGCCTGCCTGAGCAGGTGCTCGCTCGAGGGGGCGTCGACCGGCGTGACGATCCGCATCAGGACGTCACCGGCTGCGATCCAGCGCTCCACCGAGACGCCGAGCATGGTGCCGGTCGCGTAGCCGGCGGCGTACGCGACGAACTTCACCGGGCTGTCGAGGGTGGAGAGCACCTGCGCGGCCGCGACCAGCCAGATCAGCGACTCGAAGAACGACAGCGTGCCGGCGATAGCGCGCTTGCCCCGCACCAAGAAGGTGATACGAAGCGTGCCGATGGAGACGTCGGTGATGCGAAGCGCGAAGATGAGCAGCGCGCTCGCCAACAGCGGTAGGTCCACGTCAACCCCCTGTGACCGGAGCGGCGGCGGTCTCGACGGCCGCCACGGCGGCGGCGCCGATCACGCCCGCGTCGTCCCCGAGCTCCGCGACGCGCAGTTCTGGTTGCGGGTACCCGTGGCTCGCCCGCTCGAGCGCCGCACGAACGCGATCGAGGTAGAACGGTCCGACGCCAGAGACGCCGCCGCCCAGGACGAACCCGTGTGGGTCGATCACCTTGACGATGTTGGCGAGGCCGACGCCGGTGAAGTGCGCGGCGTTGTCGACGATCGCGAGGGCCTTGGCGTCGCCGTCGCGGGCGCGCTCGAACAGCTCCGCCGTGCTTACCTCGCGCGAGAAGACGTAGCTGGCATCGCGGGCCATCGAGCGGCCGGCCGCGAGCGCCTCCCAACTGCCCGAGTGCCCGTCGCCGCCGACGGGGCCGCCCGGGAGCAGGGTCATGTGGCCGATCTCGCCGGCCAACCCGTGCGCGCCGCGCAACACGCGGTCGCCCACGAACACGCCGCCTCCGATCCCGGTCGAGAGCGTGACGTAGACGCTGGAGACGAGATCGCGCGCCGCTCCGTAGCGGTGCTCGGCGTACCCGGCGGCGTTGGCGTCGTTCTCCAGGACCACCGGGAGCGCGAGCTGCTCGGTGAGCGCAGCGACGAGCGGGGCGTCCTCCATGCCCGCGATGTTGGGGGCGAAGCGCACGCGTCCGCGCTCGAAGTCGAGCGGACCCGGACAACCGATCCCGACGGCCTCGGCCTCGGGGTGACGCTCGAGGAGGGCCGCGGCGGTCTCGACCAGGGCAGCGATCACGTCGGCGGCACCGGTCTGCGGCGTGGCGCGGCGGCGGCGCGCCAGCACCTCGCCGTCGCGCACGACGGCGGCGGCGATCTTGGTGCCTCCCAGGTCGAGCCCGAGCGTGATCACGGCGACGCCTCGGGCGCGGCGACCAGCGCTCGGGTGGCGTCTGCGATCACACCGTCCTCGTCGGTCGCGACCACCAAGACGGCGACGGTCGCGTCGTCAGGACTGATGCGGGGGCCGTGGCGCGCGTTGCGCGCTTCGTCGATCACGATGCCGAGCCGCTCGAGGCCAGCGAGGGCTGCGGCACGCGTGGCGGCGTCGTGCTCGCCGATCCCCCCGGTGAACACGATCGCATCGACCCCGCCCATCGCGAACACGCACGATCCCAGGGCCGTGCGCACGCGGTAGGCGAACACGTCGAGCGCCAGCCTGGCCGCCTCGTCGCCGGCGGCCTCCGCGGCGCGCAGGTCGCGCACGTCGTTCGACCGCCCGTCCGACAAGCCCTTGAGACCGGACTCGTGGTTCAACACGCGCTCGAGTTCGCTCGGCTCCATGCCGCCCCGCAGCATGTGCAACAGCACGCCGGGATCGATCTGACCGGGCCTGGTCCCCATGACGAGGCCGTCGAGCGGCGTGAAGCCCATGCTGGTCTCGACCGAGCGACCGCGGTCGACGGCGGCGGCGCTGGCGCCGTTGCCGAGGTGCAGCGACACGATCCGAAGCGTGTCGCGCGCGCGCCCGAGCAGCTCGGCGGCGCGCCGCGTCACGCCGTCGTGCGATGGGCCGTGGAAGCCATAGCGGCGCACGCCGTGCTCGACGTACCACGACTCCGGCACGGCGTAGCGGTAGGACCTGGGGGCGAGCGTCGCGTGGAAGGCGGTGTCGAAGACCGCCACGTGCGGCACGTCGGGAAGTTGCTCGCGGGCGGCCTCGAGCGCCGCCAGGTTGGCGGGGTTGTGCAGGGGCGCGAGGTGCACGAGCGCCCGCACGTCGGCCACCACGGCGTCGTCGATGCGCACCGGCGCCGCGTAGCGCTCGCCGCCGTGGACCACCCGGTGCCCCACGGCGACCACCGCGGCCAGCGACGCTCGCTCGTCGAGGACCTGCAGAACGGCGCGCAGTGCGCTGGCGTGATCGCGCATCGGCGGCGGTGGCGGGAGATCGGCGTCGCCGCGCCAGATGGCCGCCGCGCCGATGCGTTCGACGGTCACGGCATGCCCCAGAGGCCTGCGGCTCACCTTGAGGCTGGAGCTCCCTGCGTTGATGACGAGCACGTCGAGGTCGGGCACGGGGCGTTCCACCAAACCAATCTACCAGGGCGGTCGACGCACCACAGGGACGGTCGTCGTGTCGCCGCGACGCCGGTCTCCGAAGCCGCCCGACATCGATATGAGCCGACCTCGCTCAGGTTTCCGTAGGCATCCTCACACCAGATGGGGTGCTTCGTCGGCTACGATGGCGTGAGAGGAGGGGGTCACCGTGTTCAAACTGTTCACCATCGCGGAAGCCACGCGCCTCCTGCCCGTGATCGAGGGGCACGTGGCCACGCTCCAAGGCGCCAGCCGCGACGCGGAGAAGCTCAAGCAGCGTCTCGCCGTGATCGACAAGCAGCCGAATGCGGGCCGCACCGCCGGACGCATCGAGTCGCAGAACCTCATGCAGGAGCTCTCGTTCGTGGCGAGTTGCGCCTTCGACGCGAAGGCCGAACTCGACCGCCTCGGCGTCGAGCTCACCGACCTCGCGGGCGGTGCCGTCGCGATTCCAGCCAGCGTTGCCGGAGAGGGCGTCGCGCTCACCTGGGCGCGCGGCCAGGACGAGATCACCCACTATCGCCGGCTGACGGGCGACGCCGATCCACACCCGCTGCCGTCGGACGTTCGCGTCCAACAGGCCTGACGCGGGCTCAGGGCAGGATCAGCGCCGGCTCGAAGCGCAACGCGTCGGCCGCCACGAAGCGCACCACCGTGTCCGCGATCGTCGGCACGTACACGGGCGCTTCGCCGTGGACGTGGCCGAACACCAGCGCGCGCGGTGCAGCGGCCGTGATCAGGTCGAGCATCTCCGAGGCGTCCCCGCGCGGGTTCGTGGGCGGGAAGTGCAGCATCACCACCAGCGTCCCGGGGCCGAGCTTCGCCGCGGCGGCGAGCGACAGCTGCAGGCGGTGGAGTTCGCGCCGGAAGATGCGCTCGTCGTGCGCGTCGCCGCCTGGCGCGCCCGGCACGACCCAACCGCGCGTACCCGCGACGATCACGTCGCCGATGCGCACCGCGTCGTGTTGGATGGCGTGCATTCCCTCCGGCAGCACTGCCCGGAGCCTGCGCAGCGACGGCCACCAGTAGTCGTGGTTGCCCCGCAGCAGCACAGAGCGGCCGGGGAGCGCCGCGATGGCCGCGAGGTCGGGGAGGGCGTCCTCCAGCCGCATCGCCCACGAGATGTCGCCGGGTACGAGCACCAGGTCGTCCTCGCGTACGACGCGACGCCACCCCTCGAAGAAGGCCTCCGGGTGGCCCTGCCACGAAGCGCCGAACACGTCCATCGGTTTGGGATCACGGCTCGACAAGTGCGGGTCGGCGATCGCGAAGACGCGCACGCTGACCTACGCGCTCCCAGGCACCCGGTGCGGCTTCGAGGCTGCCGCGTCTCCGGCGCCCGCGCCGCTCTGGCCGGCGCCAGCGCCCGGCACCCAATCCGCCGGGCGCTCACCGAGGCCGAGCCGCCACGCCACACCTGCGACCACGCGCTCACCCGCATGACCGTCGCCGTACGGGTTCGTGGCGGCCCGCATGGCAGCCAGCGCAGCGGGATCGTCCAGCAGTGCGAGCAGACCCGCCTCGACCCTGGCCGGATCGTTGCCAAGGAGCCGCAACGTGCCCGCCGTCACACCCTCGGGACGTTCGGTGACGTTGCGCAGCACCGCCACCGGCGTCCCGAGCGCTGCCCCCTCCTCCTGCAGGCCGCCCGAATCGGTGATCACCAAGCGCGCCGTGCGCACCAGCGCGAGCATCGCCAGGTAGTCCCAATCGTCGTCGAGCACCACATTCGGTAGCCCCTCCAGGACGGGCACCACCGCGCTGCGCACCGCGGGGTTGCGGTGCATCGGGTACACGAAGACGTGATCCGGGTGCGCCCGCGCCGCCGCCGCCACGGCCGCGGCGAGGCCGCCCAGCACGGGCAGGTTCTCGCGCCGGTGCATGGTGAGCGCGACGAGCGGGCGGTCGGTCGGGACGTGGGCGGGCAAGACGGCGCGCCGGACGGCCCAACGCACCGCGTCCACCGCCGTGTTCCCCGTCACCACCATCCGCTCGCCCGTCTTGCCCTCACCCAGCAGATGCTCGCGCGCCAACGGCGTCGGCGGCAGGTCGAGGTCGGTGACGACGTCGGTCAGACGCCGGTTGGCCTCCTCGGGAAACGGCTCTCGCAGGTCGAACGAACGCAGGCCGGCCTCGACATGGGCGACCGGAACGCCCTCGAAGAACGCAGCGAGCGCGACGGCGACCGTGCTCAGCGTGTCGCCGTGCACGAGCACGTAGTCGGGTGCCTCGGCGCGCAGCGCCTCGGCGGCGGCCGCGACCGTCCGCCCGAACGCGTCGGCGAGGGTCGCCCCCGGACGCATCAGGGCCAGGTCGACGTCGGGGGTCAGCTCGAAGACCTCCAGCATCCGGTCGAGTTGCTCGCGGTGCTGACCGGTGACGACGATGCGCGGCTCCAGTCGTGGGTCACGCAGCAACGCGTGCACGACCGGGGCCATCTTCGACGCCTCGGGGCGCGTACCGAACGCGACGACGATGCGCGGAGCACCGCTCCGCGCAGCCTGGGGCTTGGTGCTCACCGTGCCCGGAGCTCGTCGGCGGCCAGCGTCGCCAGGCGCCGCCGTTCCTCGCCGACCTCGCGCAACCGCAGGTAGGAGACCATGCCGATCAGCAGCACCGCCGCGACCACCGTGCCGAGGAGCAGCACCAGCGGCGTCTGCGACAGCAGCATCCCCAAGGCGCCCAACACCAGCGTGGCACCCCAGAGCACGTACACCGTCACGCGCGGACTGCCTGAGCGGCTGCGCAGGAGGTCGTGCAGGTGGTCGTTCGCGGCGACCGTCGGGTTCGCGCCGCGGCGCAAGCGCCGCAGCGTCACGTGCGTGATGTTCAGCACCGGCAGCGCCAGGATCAGGACCGGCGCCATCACCGTGACGGCAGCTGTCACCTTCAGCGCGCCGAGGACCGAGACGGCGGCCAGCACGTACCCCAACAGGTAGGCGCCGGAGTCGCCCATCGTGATCGTGGCCGGGTTGAAGTTGTGCCGCAAGAAGCCGAGCGCCGCGCCCGCCAGCGCCGCCAGGATGAGCACCGAGGCGCCCCGATCGGGGAACTGCAGGGCGACGGCGAAGAGGCTCAGGCTGGCGATCGCGGCGATGCCGGACGACAACCCGTCGACGCCATCGATGAAGTTGAAGGCGTTCGTGAACCCGACGACCCAGAGCAGCGTGAGCGCGACGGAGAGCACCTCCGGCATGAACACGTAGCCCGAACCCGCGAAGTAGTTGGTGACGAAGTCGATGCGCACGCCGTTGACGACCAGGATGCCCGCCGCCAGGAACTGCGACGCGAGGCGCATCGCCGCCGGCACCTCCCAGATGTCGTCGATGAAGCCCACCAGCGCCATCAGCGAGCCGCCCAGCACGATCGCGAGCAACTCGACGCGGTAACTCTCGATGGCCGCGGGCGCGATGATGCTGCCGATCAACATCGCCAACAGGAAGCCGGCGAGGATGGCGATGCCGCCGATGTTGGGGACGGCACCGTCGTGCATGCGACGCCCGTTGCCGTGGCTCGCGCCACCGACCTGCACCGCCTGGACCCGCAGCGCGAAGCGACGGACCCGTGGCACCAAGACGCCTACCGTGACGAGGGCGACGACGAAGGCGACCAGGAAGAGTGGGGCGTACGCGACCAGCGACAGCGGCACGACGTTCATGCTAGCACTCGACCCTCGCGCGCGTGGGAAGAATTCCGACGTCCCTCAGCGCGTGCCGTAGATGCGATCACCGGCGTCGCCGAGGCCGGGCACGATGAAGCCGCGCTCGTCGAGCCGCTCGTCCTGCGCGGCGAGGATGATCTAGACGTCGGGATGCGCAGCCTGGACGCGGGCGACGCCCTCGGGCGCCGCCAGGATGCACAGCAACCGCGGCAGGCGCACACCGTGCTCGAGGAGCAGGTCGAGTGCAGCCACGGCGCTGCCGCCGGTGGCCAGCATCGGGTCGAGGACGAACACCTCGCGATCCTCGATGTCGCTCGGGAGCTTCAGGAAGTAGCGCACGGGCTCGAGCGTGGTCTCGTCGCGGTACATGCCCACGTGGCCGACGCGCGCGGCCGGCACGAGCGTCAAGATGCCGTCGGCCATCACCAGGCCGGCGCGCAAGATGGCGACCAACGCCAGCTTCTTCACCGCCAGGCGCCGCACCCGCGCGCTGGCGACCGGCGTCTCGACGACGGCGTCCTCGAGCGGCAACGAGCGCATGGCATCGAACGCCATCAACATGCTGATCTCGGCGCAGAGCGCGCGAAACTCGCGCACGCTGGTGTCGCGGTCGCGCAGGATCGACAGCTTGTGCTGCACGAGCGGATGGTCGACGACGGTCACGGGCATGACGGGTACCTCCGAGGCGCGCGGAGCGCGGGCCGGTCGACGCGATCGCGCCAGCAGAACGCCCGGACGATGCGCATCGTCCGGGCGTGATCGTGGCGGAGAGGGTGGGATTCGAACCCACGGTACCGCATAGCAGTACAACGGTTTTCGAGACCGTCCCGTTCAACCACTCCGGCACCTCTCCATTGGCGCTCCGCGGGACGTCGGCCGCGCCGAGCGCTCAAGGCTACCACGCGTCGGCGGCCCGTGGTGCGACTGCCGATGCCCGCGCCGCGGTGGTCGACGCACGCGTGAGCGACGCGCCCACCGGGCTGCGCTTGACGGACCTCGCCGCGCGTCGGTACCATCGTGGACGGCTGATGGCCCGTCGTCTAACGGCAGGACATCCGGTTCTGGTCCGGACGGTCGGGGTTCGAATCCCTGCGGGCCAGCCATGACGCACGCCGCGCCCCTCGGGCGCGGCGTGCTGCTTGACGCCCCACCGGAGCGCTGCGCGTCGGCTCGCGCCGACACAGGGCGCGGTCACGGTGTAGACTCCTGGGCGGACGGTGGCCCGTCGTCTAATGGCAGGACATCCGGTTTTGGTCCGGACGGTCGGGGTTCGAATCCCTGCGGGCCAGCCAACGCGAGTCGCGCCCCCTCACGGGGGCGCGACTCGTTGTCTCAGGCGTCGTGTCTCAAGCGCCTTGTTTCAGGCGTCGTAGCGATGGAACCCGTGGCCGGTCTTGCGACCCAGGCGACCGGCCTCGACGCGCTTCCGCAACCCCTGGGGCGCCCGGAAGCGCTCGCCGAGCTGCTCGGTGAGCGCGTCGGCGATGGCCAGCATGACGTCGAGGCCGACGTAGTCGGCGAGCGCCAGGGGGCCCATCGGGTGGTTGAGACCGAGTTCGACGGCGGTGTCGAGGTCCGCCGCCTCCGCCACGCCCTCTTCGTGCATGCGCATCGCCTCGATCAGCAAGGCGGCGAGCGCCCTGGTCGTGACGAAACCCTGCCTATCGGCGACCTCCACCACCGTCTTGCCGCACGCTTCGGCCACGGCCCTCACCGCCGTGACCACCTCGTCGTCGACCATGACGGTGCGAACCAGCTCGATCAGCCGCATGCGCTCCGGCGGGTTGAACCAGTGCATGCCGACGACGCGTGACGGGCGCGACGTGCCGGCCGCGAGCGCGGTCACCGACAGCTGGCTGGTGTTGGTCGCGAACACGGCTGTCGCCGGCGCCTCGCGGTCCACCGCCGCGAACACGTCACGCTTGAGGCTCAGGGCCTCGGGCACCGCCTCGATCACCAGGTCGCAGCCGCGGGCGACCTCGGCCAGGTCGTCGGTCACCACCAGGTCGGCCGCCGCGGCGCGCTTGCGGACGCGCGCCTCGGCGCGTTCCAGCGCAGCTCGTGAGGGGTCGAACAACCGGACGGCGAAGCCGTGCTGGGCCAGGACCGTGGCGATGCCGCCACCCATGGTGCCGGCGCCGATGACGGCGACGCGGCGCGGCAGGGTCGGGGCCGGGTCCGGGGTGGGTTCGTGCATGCGCACCTCCTGCGCCGCCTGTGGCGCTCGGGCGAGTCTACGTTGGCGCGGCGGCGCCCCCAGAATAGAGGTCGTAGCGCGTGGTCCGCCCCACCAGGCTGCCCGACGGCTCGACGCCCGCCAGGAAAGGGTCGGCGCGGGCCCGTTTGACCACGACGCGGCGCAGCGCGCACGCGCGCGCCGCTGCCAGCAGCCTGCCATCGTCCGCGAGGTCGCCCTCGTCGGCGAGCGACCAGGCCGCCACGGCGCGCAGCCAGCGTAGCGACACGGCGCTCGTCGCGCGCGTCTCACGGCCGGGGAAGAGCGGATCGAGGTAGACGACGTCGTGGTGCGGCAGCGCCGAGAGCAACGCCGTCGCCTCACCCTCGCGCAGCGTGAGGCGCGCCGCCGCCGGATGCGCGCTGGCGCGCCAGCGCGCCACGGCCGCTTCGAGGAGCAGCGCCATGGCGGGCGAGCGCTCCAGCATCGTCACGTGCGCCCCGGCGGACGCGAGCACGCCGGCGTCGACGCCCCAGCCTGCGGTGGCATCGACCACACGCAGCTGCGCGGGCGGACGACCCAGGGCGCGGACGAGCGGGTCGCGGCCGGGGCGCGACACCGGCGGGGCCGGCGGGCGCCGCACCGCGGCGTTCGCCGGCGGTCCGCGCAGGCCCGGCCCCTCTGCGTCGCACCACACGACGACCGGGGTCGGGTCGGCCGCCTCCCAGGTGTCGCGCGTCAGGAGCGCCGCCTCGAGGCGCAGCGCGTAAGCGCGCGCGAGCGCCTCGCTGGCGTCGTCGCCCACGACGACGATGGGGCCGTCGGACGCCAGCTCGGAGCGGCGCTCGGCGCTCATGTCCGAGCGCCGTGTGGCGGAATGGCTTGCGAATCGACGGCCCTGCATCGCATGATGTTTCGTATCGTAAGGCTCAAGCGCCGCTGGGGTTCGTACCGAACGCTGCGGGCCGGCCCCGAGGAGGCACCATGAGCAACCGATCGATCGCAGAGCGCCGCGAGGCCTCCGTCACGCGCGCCGCCGCCAGCGTCCATCCGATCTCCCCCGTCAAGGGCCTCGGCAGCTACGTCTGGGACGCCGACGGCACGCGCTACCTCGACTGGACCGTCGGCATCGCCGTGATGAACATCGGCCACTCGCACCCGCGCGTCGTCGACGCCGTCCAGCGGCAGGTGGCCGAGTTCCAACACCTGTGCTTCGCGGTCGGCATGCACGAGAGCTACGTGGCGGTGGCCGAGCGGCTCGCTTCGATCGCGCCCGGGCCGTCGCCCAAACGCGCGTTCCTCGTCAACTCCGGCGCCGAGGCGGTCGAGAACACCGTCAAGATCGCCCGCGTCGCCACCGGTCGTCAGGGCATCGTGGCGTTCACGCACGCGTTCCACGGCCGGACCCACATGGGGCTCTCGCTGACGGGCAAGGCCGACCCCTACAAGGCGGGCTTCGCTCCGCGGGCGGCCGAGGTGTACCGCGCCGCCTACCCGTACGTGTACCGCAACCCCTACGGCCTCCATGGCGACGCCGCCGCCGACGCCTACCTGGCACAACTCCAGGACCTCGTGAAGACGACGATCGGCGAGAGCGAGGTCGCCGCGTTCCTGCTCGAGCCGGTGGCCGGCGAGGGCGGCTTCATCCCTGCACCGGAACGCTTCTTGCGGGGGCTGCGCGCGTACGCCGACCGGATCGGTGCGCTCTGGATCGACGACGAGGTCCAGTCCGGCATGGGCCGCACCGGGCGCTGGTGGGCGGTCGACCACTACGACCTGGAACCCGACCTGGTCGCGACGGCGAAGGCGCTCGCGAGCGGCTTCCCACTCGGCGCCGTCGTCGGGCGCGAGTCGGTGATGAACGCGCTCGAGCCGGCGATGTTGGGGTCGACGTTCGGAGGCAACCCGACCGCCTGCGCGGCGGCGCTCGCCACGATGGACGTGATCGAAGACGAAGGCCTGTTGGCGCGCGCCCAGACGATCGGTGCCGTGCTGCGCGAGCGGTTAGAGACGCTGCAGGCCCGCACGCCGCGGCTCGGCGACGTGCGCGGCCTGGGTGCGATGGTCGGCCTGGAGTTCGTGGCCGAGGATGGCCACAGCCCGGACCCAGCGCTCGTGCAGCGCATCGTCGAAGACTGCCGCGAGCGGGGGCTGCTGATCCTGCCGACGGGCACGTACGGCAACGTGATCCGGTTGCTGCCACCGATCCGCATGAGCGACGCTGAGCTCGCCGAAGGCATGGCGACGCTGGAAGCGGCGATCGCAGCCGCGCTGCGCGAGGCGCCCGTCCCGGCCTGAGACCCGGGGCTCGGCGCTCAGCCGCGTTCGATGGGGACGCCGACCATGTTGCCCCACTCGGTCCACGAGCCGTCGTAGTTGCGCACGTCCGGGTAGCCGAGGAGTTCGTGCAGCACGAACCAGGTGTGGCTGCTGCGCTCGGCGATGCGGCAGTACGTGATCACCGGGGCGTCCGGACTCACACCGGCCTCCGCGTAGAGGGCGCGGAGTTCGTCGCGGGAGCGGAACGTGCCGTCGGCGCGCACGGCCATGGCCCACGGCACGTTGGCCGCGCCTGGGATGTGGCCGCCACGCTGGGCGCCCTCCTGCGGGTACTCCGGCATGTGCAGCTTCTCGCCCGAGAACTCCTGCGGGCTCCGCACGTCGACCAGCGAGCCGCGCCCGTCCTTGACCGCCAGAAGGTGCTGCATCACGTCGCCCGCGAAGGCGCGGATGGACGCGTCGCGGTAGGGGACGCGGTACTGCACCGGTGTCACCGCCGGCGCCGTGGCCTCCAGCGCTCTCCCCTCCGCGACCCACTTCTGGCGCCCGCCGTCCATCAGGCGTACGTCGTCGTGCCCGTTGTACCTGAAGAACCAGTACGCGTAGGCGGCCCACCAGTTCGACTTGTCGCCGTAGAGGACCACGGTGTGATCAACGCCGATGCCTTTTGCGCCCATGAGCTTCGCGAAGCCGTCGGCGTCGACGAAGTCGCGCACGTCGGGCCGCTGGAGCTCGGTGAGCCAGTCGAGCGTGACGGCGCCAGGGATGTGGCCCTGCGCGTACAAGAGCACGTCCTCATCGACCTCGACCAGCCGGACGGTGGGGTCGTCGAGGTGATCGTTCACCCAATCCGTGCTGACGAGGACGTCGCGCCTCAGGTGGTCATGCATGCTGTACTCCTTCGGTTCCCCCGGGGATCATCAGCCTACGCGACGGAGCGGCCCGGGCCGACGTCCGAGGCGACCGCGCGCAGTGCGAACGCCGAACGTGCCCGCCGAGAGCGCGTGCTACGCTCGCGCCGTGTCAGAGACGATCATCGCTCCATCCGTCCTGGCCGCCGATCTGGGTCGATTGGCGGAGCAGGTGGCCGCCGTGGAAGAGGCTGGCGCGACCTGGCTCCACGTCGACGTCATGGACGGCCACTTCGTGCCCAACCTCAGCTTCGGCGCCCCCGTGGTCGCGGCCGTCCGGCGTGCGACACGCTGCTTCGTCGACGTGCATCTCATGATCGAGGCGCCCGAGCGCTGGGTCGAGACCTTCGTCGCTGCGGGCGCCGACCTGGTGAGCGTCCACGCCGAGGCCACGCCGAACGTCCATCGGGCGTTGGCGGCGATTCGCTCGGCGGGCGCCAAAGTGGGCTTGGCCGTGAACCCGCTCACGCCGCTGGCGATTTTCGAGGAGGCGCTGGGCGAGATCGACCTCGCGCTGGTGATGTCGGTCGACCCGGGATTCGGCGGGCAGCGCTACCTACCCGGCGCGAACGTGCGCCTGGAGCGCCTGCGTCACCTGCGCGACGCGAAAGCGCCGCACGTGTTGCTGCAGGTCGACGGCGGCATCGACGAGAGCACCATCGGAGCCGCACGCCGGGCCGGTGCCGACGTGCTCGTTGCAGGCAGCGCCGTGTTCGGGTCCGACGACCCCGGTGCGGCGTTCGCACGACTCGGGAGCGCGGCACGCTCCTGAGGCTCAGGCTGCGTCGAGGAAGCGTCCCATGCGGCGGAACCGCTCCCGCCGCTCGCGGATGAGGTCGTCGGGTGCGCGCGAACGGAGCTCGGCAAACGCCCGCTCGATGGTGACGCGAACGGTCTCGATCGCCGCGCCCGGGTCCTTGTGCGCGCCACCGATCGGCTCTTCGATCACCTCGTCGACGACGCCCTGCTCGAGCAGGTCGTAGGCGGTGAGCTTGAGCGCTTCGGCCGCGCTGGGTGCCTCGGCTGCATCGCGCCAGCGGATCGCGGCGCACGACTCGGGGCTGATCACCGAGTAGATGGCGTGCTCCAAGATGAACACCCGGTTGGCGACGCCGATCGCCAGCGCGCCGCCCGAACCGCCCTCGCCGATCACGACGCTCACGGCTGGCACGCGCAACCGACTCATGCGCTGGATGCTGGCCGCGATCACCCAGGCCTGCCCCTGCTCCTCGGCGGCGATGCCGGGGTACGCGCCCGGCGTGTCGATCAGGGTCACCACGGGCAGGTTGAACTTGTCGGCCAGGTCGAACAGCCGCATGGCCTTGCGGTACCCGCTCGGGTGCGCCATGCCGAAGTTGCGGTGGATGTTCTCCTTGGTGTCGCGCCCCTTCTGCTGGGCGAGCACCACGACCCCGGTGTCGCCGAGGCGCGCGAGGCCACCGACCAGTGCCGTGTCGTCACCCATCGTGCGGTCGCCGTGCAGCTCGGTGAAGTCGTCGACGACCCGCGTGAGGTAGTCGAGCGCGGTCGGTCGACCCGGCGCGCGCGCGACCTGGACGCGCTGCCAGCGGCTGAGGTTGGCGAAGGTGTCGCGCGTGAGCGTCACCAGGCGCTGCTCGAGCGCACTGATCTCGCCCGACAGGTCGACGTCTTGCTCCTGAGCGAAGGAGCGCATGTCGCGGATGCGGGCCTCGAGCTCGTCGATCGATTTCTCAAACGGCAGGGGCACGGACGGCCGCCTCCTCGTCCTCGTCGTGACCTATTGCTTCGTCCGGTTCCTCGGCGACGTCGTCTGGCTCGGTCGACGCGGCCTCCGGGAGGGCCGCCGGGACCACGCCCGCCGTACCGATGCCGGCGAGCAGCAGCCGGGTGAACGCAGCGATGCGGGCCTTGAGCTCGGAGCGCGGGATGACGTCGTCGAGCATGCCCTTGCGCAGCAAGAACTCGGAGCGTTGGAAGCCCTCGGGCAGGTCTTGCTTGATCGTCTGCTGGATGACCCGAGGTCCGGCGAAGCAGATCAACGCGCCGGGCTCGGCGACCACGAGGTCGCCCAAGGTCGCGAAGCTGGCGGTCACGCCCCCGGTGGTGGGATCGCTCAGCACGCTCACGAACGGTAGACGCCGCTCCGACAGCGCCTCGAGCGCCACCGTCGTCTTCGCCATCTGCATCAGCGACAGCGCGCCCTCTTGCATGCGAGCACCGCCGGACGCCGAGACGCTGATCAGCGCCCGGCCCTCGTCGGCAGCGCGCTCGGCGGCGCGTGCGATCTCCTCGCCGACCACCGACCCCATCGACCCGCCCAGGAACGAGAAGTCCATCACGGCCAGCGTGACCGGGATGCCGTGGAGCGTGGCCGCGCCCGTGACGATGGCATCGGGGCGTTGCGAGCGCTGCTGCACCGACGTCAGGCGCTCCCGATAGGGTTCGGTGTCGACGAAGCCGAGGGCGTCGACGGGCTCGACCGCACCCGACCAGCGCTCGAAGCTGCCCTCGTCGGCCAGCATCTCGACGCGCGCGTCGACAGGCATGCGCTCGTGATGAGCGCACTCCGGACAGACGTACAGATTGGCCGCCAGGTCCTTACGATAGATCTGCGCGTGACAACCCGAGCACTTCAGCCACAACCCAGCCGGGCTGGCGTCGTCGTCGCCGCGGGTCGGCCGCTTGCGGCGGAACCAGCGTTCAAGCGCCATGCGTCCTCCTCGCCGGGGCTGGCCACGACCAGCACGCGCCATGATACACGCGCGGGCCGGCTCGCCTCACACGCTCCCCGGTCGCGTCGCATCGCCGGCGGTCGCGCTGCCGTCGTCGTCGGCACTGCGTTCGGCAGCGGCACCGTCGGAGTCGTTGCCGCCGCCGGCGTCAGCGCCCGCGGCGAGCGCCGCGCCGCTCGGTGCGGCGCTCGGTGCGCCGAGCTGCGGCGGACCATCCGGCAGCGCCATCTCGGAGCGCCCGACGAACGTCGCGCCATCCTCGATGTCGAGCGCGCCCGCGCGCACGTCGCCTTCGAGCACGCCACCCTTCCAGACCTCGACCTTGCCGCTCACGCGCACGGCGCCACGGACGCGACCGAGCACGACGAGCGCTGCCGCGACGATCGACGCTCCGTCGACGACGCCGTCCTTGGCGACCTCGAGCAACCCGTCGACCTCGACGTCGCCGTGGACGGCGCCGTGCAGACGCACACGCCCGCTCGCCTTCACGTCGCCGGTGATGGTGGTGCCGTGGTGGACGTAGGTGAAGCGCTCGTGCGCCTTCTCGCTCGTCGGTTCGTCGTTGACCGGGGGGCGATCGCGTTGGCTGCGTCGGAACACGGGGTCCTCCAAGCGCGGGCGGACTTGTCGCCGGCGGCGGCTCGCAGGCGGCCAGCGGCGAGGCTGGTTGTACCACGCGCACGCTGGGGCGGGCCGTCGCGTGCCGTCCGGGCGCGGCCGCCCGGCACGCGCGCCTTGTGGGGTGCGGCGGCCCGTCGTATCGTGGGCTGCATGAAGAGCGCAAGGGTCGTCCTGGTCACGAACGTCGGCCAGGGCTTCGGTCGCGCCGTGGCGCTGTCGTTTGGACACGCCGGATACGACGTCGTGTGCGCCGATCCCGACGTCGATTTGGCGTCGAAGACCGCCGCGGAGGTCGAAGAGGTCGGAGGTCAGTCGATCCCCGTGCAGGTCGACATGACGTCGCTGCTCGAGGTCCGCTCGGCGTTCGCCAAGGTCTTCGAGATCTTCGGCGTCCTCGGGGGGGTCGTCCACGTCGCGAACCAGACCAGCCACGCGCGCTTCGACGATCTGTCCGAGAGCGAGTTCGCCGAGCTCTTGCGCGAAGACGTCACGAGCACGTTCTTGCTGCTGCGAACCGCGAACCGGCTGCTGCGTTCGGGCTGGGTGGTGATCGTCACGCCCCCCGGGACGCCCGAGCACCCGCAGATGGCGGGCATCCAGGGGGCGATCAACGGCCTCGCCACGGCCATCGCGCTCGCTCCTGAGCGAGCCCCCGTGGCCGTGCGCGCGAGCGATGCCTACGGCTTCGAGACCGAGCCCGGCTCGGTCCGGCCACGCATCAACCTGGTCGTGCCGTCGCGGGCGGCGTCCGACCCTCGCAGCGACGCGCCGCTCGTGCACGCCGTGCGCTTCCTCGGCTCCGCTGCGGCCAGCGGCATGCAAGGCGCCGTGTTGCCCGTCGAGCTCCCTCCCCCACCGAAGGTGGTGGAGACGCTCCTCCCAGAGGTGCAGGCGGCCCTCGACGACACCGTGCGACAGGGCGACCTCGACGAGGACGACGGGCTCCCCGACGTCTTCGACGACGCGGAGTTGCGCGACGAGATCACGGCGGCCGGTCTCGACGACAGCTCGCTCGAGGGCGCCGATGCGACGCTGGAGCGCCTCGAGGAGGCCGCCGAGCAGGCCGACAGGCAGCGCGGGACCGCCGAGGAGACCGCTGCCAGGCTGCGCTGGGAGGCCGCCGACCTGGGCGGGTGGCAGCGTTGAAGTGCCCGTTCTGTTCGTCGGACGACACCCGTGTCGTCAACTCGCGCCCCTCGGACGAGGGCGCCGCCATCCGACGGCGACGCGAGTGCAACGTCTGCCATCTCCGCTTCACCACCTACGAGCGCGCGCAGTTCGAGGCGCTGATGGTGCGCAAGCGCTCGGGACGGCGCGAGGTGTTCGATCCCGACAAACTCCTGGCGAAGCTGGCGATCGCGTGCAACAAGCGACCCATCACCGACAAGCAGCTGCGAGGCTTCGCATACGGCTTCGAGGACGACGTGTCCACGCCCGAGATCGACAGCGAGGAGATCGGTCGCCGTACGCTGGCGTTCCTGAAGGTGCTCGACGACGTCGCCTACATCCGCTTCCTGTCGGTGTATCGCGACTTCGACTCGGTCGACCGTTTCATCGAGGAGATCCGGCAACTCGGCAGCAATCGCGGCGAGACCACGCAACCCACGCTGGAGCAACTGGCCGAGGAGAGCGCGCGCGACACCTGATGCCCCCGGCGCCTTGCCGTTGAGGGCGAGCCGTGCTAGCATCGCGTTTGGTCTCGCGTCCGTCGGCCAGGCGTCACCACCGCCGCCCCCCGATCGTCCCGACGGCGACACCACCTCCGAAAGGTGCGTCGAAAGCATGAGCACGTACTTCCCGAAGGAGTCCCAGAACGACTGGGTGTTGGTCGACGCCACGGGCCAGACCGTGGGCCGGCTCGCCACCCAGATCGCCAGTGTGCTCCGTGGCAAACACAAGCCCGACTTCACCCCCAACCAGGCCGGTGGCGATTTCGTCGTCGTCGTGAACGCCGAGAAGGTCGTCTTCACCGGCAACAAGCTCGAGCAGAAGGTGTACACCCGCTACACCGGCTACCCTGGCGGCCTCAAGCTGACCACGGCCGGCGAGATGCTCGAGAAGCACCCAGAGCGCGTGCTCGAGAAGGCGGTCTGGGGCATGTTGCCCAAGAACCGCCTGGGCCGCAAACTGATCCGGCGCCTGAAGGTCTACGCCGGCGAGGCGCACCCGCACGCCGCGCAGCAGCCCGCGCAGATGGAGCTCCGTTGATGGAACAGTATTACGGCACCGGACGTCGCAAGGCGGCTGTCGCGCGGGTCTTCCTGCGCCCCGGCAACGGCCGCATCACCGTGAACGGCAAGGAGTTCCAGGACTACTTCCGCGGCATCCTCGTGGGCGTCCAGGCACTCGAACCTCTCAAGGTGACGAACACCGCCGGGCGCTACGACGCGCTGATCACCGTCGCCGGCGGTGGCCCCAGCGGCCAGGCCGACGCGATCAAGCTCGGCGTCGCGCGTGCGCTCCTGAAGGTCGACCCGAACTTCCGCCCCGCCCTCAAGACCGGCGGCTACCTCACGCGCGATGCACGCATCGTCGAGAGCAAGAAGTACGGTCTCAAGAAGGCGCGCCGCGCCCCGCAGTTCAGCAAGCGCTGAGCCACACCGCCCTGATGGGCGTTCGCGCTGGCCCGGCGACCTCGGTCCCGGGCCAGCGTTCGTGAGCATCGCGGCGCAGGCGGCAGCCCGTGCCGCCTGCGCCGAGCCGGGAGCCGCCGCGCATGGACGCGTTACAAGCCACCATCCTGGGCGTCGTGCAGGGCCTCACCGAGTTCCTGCCCGTCTCGAGCTCCGGCCACTTGGCGCTCGCCACCTACCATCTCGGTTGGGGCGACGGGTTGCCGCTGTGGGTCGGGGTCGCGACGAACACCGGCACGCTGCTGGCGGTGCTCGTCTACCTCCGCAGCGACGTCGCCACCGCTGCGAGTGGCTTCCTGCGCGGCCTCGTGTCGAGCGCCGCGCGGCGCGAGGAGGGTTGGCGCCTGGCCCTGCTGGTGCTGGTGGGATCGATCCCCACGGTGGTCATCGGTCTCGCGCTGCGGCCCGTGTTCGAGCAGTTGGGCCAGCCCGTGCCCGTCGCCATCGCCCTGACCGTGACCGGCCTGGTGCTGTGGACCGCCCCGCGGGGCGGCGCCAAGGACGGCCCGCCCAGACTGACGTTCGTCGATGCGCTGCTCGCCGGCGTCGCGCAGGGCATGGCCGTCGTCCCGGGCATCTCGCGCTCGGGCGCGACCATCGCCACGCTGCTGTGGCGTGGCGCCTCGGCCGACATGGCCCCCCGCCTGTCGTTCCTGATGTACCTGGTGGTGTCGTTCGGCGTCGCCATCCTCGAGGCCGATACGGTGCTGGGCGAACAGGTGGCGTGGGGGTCGCTGGCCGCGATGACGGTCGCCAGCTTCGTGGTCGGGTACGTCGCGCTGCACCTGCTGTTCGCGCTCCTGCGGCGCGGTCGCTTCCGCGTGTTCGCCCCCTACCTGTGGGCGCTCGCGGCGTTCACCCTGGTTCGCGTCGCGCTCGCCTGAGGCGCGCGCCGGGACCGGGGCTATGATGCTCTGATGATGTGAAGGAGGACGTATGCCAGTCGTGACACGCATCGCCCCATCGCCCACCGGCGCCCCGCACGTCGGGACGGCGTACGTCGGCCTGTTCAACTACGCGCTCGCGCGCCGCCACGGTGGCCGTTTCGTGCTGCGGCTCGAGGACACCGACCGCCAGCGCTACCAAGTCGAGGCCGAGGAGCGGATCCTGGCGATGTTCGACTGGCTCGGCCTGCGCCCGGACGAGGGTCCGGGCATCGGCGGCGAGCACGGACCCTACCGGCAGAGCGAACGCCTGGCGCACTACCAGGCCGCTGCCCAGCGCCTGATCGACGACGGCCACGCGTACCGCGCGTTCGAGACCCCGGAGGAGCTCGAGGCGATGCGGCTCGAGCAGCGCCGCCTCGGTCACGACCCGGGCTACGACGGGCGGGGCCGCCTGGTGGCGCCGGAGGACCAGGCACGGCGCGCCGCTGACGGCGAACCGCACGTGGTGCGGCTGCGCACGCCCGACACGGGCGACACGGGCTTCACCGACCTGTTGCGCGGTGAGGTACGCATCCCCAACGCCGAGATCCGCGACACCGTGCTGCTCAAGTCCGACGGCTTCCCCACCTATCACCTGGCGGTGGTGGTCGACGACCACCTGATGGGTGTGACGCACGTGATGCGCGCCGAGGAGTGGGTGACCTCCACGCCGATCCACGTGCTCCTCTACCGCGCCCTCGGCTGGGAGTTGCCGACCTTCGTGCACCTGCCGCTGCTGCGTAACCCCGACGCGAACAAGACGAAGATCTCGAAGCGCAAGATGGACACGTCGGTGGAGAGCTACCGCCAACAGGGCATCCTGCCCGAGGCGCTCCTGAACTTCCTTGGCACGATGGGCTGGAGCATGCCCGACGGCCGCGAGGTCTTCTCGCTCGACGACCTGGTCGCGGCCTTCGACCCGGCGCGCATCTCGCTCGGCGGACCCGTGTTCGACCTCAAGCGCTTGCGCAGTCTCAACGCGCGCTACCTGCGCGACGTGCTGAGCATCGAGGCGCTCGGCGAGCGCGTCCGCCCCTGGCTGCTGGAGCGCGGCATCACGGTCGACGACGAGGACTACCTCCTCGACGCGCTCGACGTCCTGCGGCCCCGGGCCGAGACGCTGCTGGAGCTCACCGATCAGCTCGTCCCCTTCTTCGAGAGCCGGCTGCGGTACGACGTCGACGCCCGGCGGCGCCTGGCGGCGGGCCAGAGCTACCTCGAGGACCTCGAGCGCGCCTTCGCGGCGCTCGAGTGGTTCGACGACGACGACGTCGACGAGTTGCTGCGCGGCTACGTCCAGCGCCAGGCGGTGCCGATGGGCAAGGTGATGATGCCGTTGCGCGTGGCGCTGACCGGCACGACGCAGGCGCCCGGCGTGGTCGACCTGGTCGTGATCATGGGCAAGGAGCGGACCATGGAGCGCATCGGTCAGGCGCTCCAGGCGATCAGCGAGGGCCTGCCGGACGACGATCCGGAGCGCCTCAAGGCGGAGGCCGAGGCGGCGGCCAAGGAGGCCGAGCGTGCCAAGCGTGGCCGGCGGCCGCTCACGGCCGCGGAGCGTGGCTGAGCGTGGCGTGGTTCGACCGGCTGCGTGCCGGCCTCAGCAAGACCCGCTCGGCGATCCTCGGTGAAGCCGAGACCGTGGCCGCTCCCGGCGACACCCGCGCTCCCGCCCCACCGCCGCGCGACTGGGCGATGGACTGGGACGACCTCGAGTTCGCGCTGATCGGCGCGGACGTCGGGGCGACGATCGCTGCTGAGGTGGTACGCGAAGCGCGCGCGGAGCGCGAGCGCGGCGCGACCTTCCGGGACGCGCTGGAGCGGGCGTTGCTCGACCAACTCGAGGGCGACCGCATGCGCCAGAAGCTGCGCCGCGTGGGTTTCGACCTCGACGTCACGCGCTCCGTGGTGGAGCCGGCCGGCAAGGTGCTCATGGTGGTCGGCGTGAACGGCGTCGGCAAGACCACCACGATCGCGAAGCTCGGCCGCTACTGGCAGGAGCACGGCAAGCGCGTGATGTTCTGCGCCGGCGACACCTTCCGCGCGGCCGGGAGCGAGCAGCTCGCCGTGTGGGGCGAACGGCTGGGGATCCCGACCGTGACCGGCGAGAGCGGCAGCGACACGGCCGCGCTGGCGTTCGACGCCGCGCAGCGCCGAATCGCCCGCGGCGCCGACCTGCTCATCGTCGACACGGCGGGGCGGCTGCACACCAAGCACAACCTGATGGAGGAACTCAAGAAGGTGAAGCGCGTGATCGCCAAGGCCGACCCGGGCGAAC